>JBJMLU010000011.1:0-9707 GCA_045805145.1 Flavisolibacter sp.
CAGAGGCATTCGCTAAGCGAAGTGCAGGTGGCCCTTTCTTGCTTCATCTTCAAACGTTTTCAAAATTATTCATCATGAAAAAAAATCTGACAGCACTGCTGATCGCTACTCTCTTGTCCCTTCCTTCGCTGGCGGGAGACAGCACTGAATCTAATCATGCAAAGCCTGTGTTGAATTTCTTTATCATTTCCAAACCCAAAAAGGGCAAACCGGACCTGGCCTCCAGGTTCAATATTCTTCGAACAGGAGTGAGGGCGTTTTTTCACAGCAATCACTTCGTATCTATCGTTGCCAGCAGTTCAGAAGATATGAGCAAGAAAGTTCTGAGAAAAATCAAAAGAAAAAACGCATGCATTGGCACGCTGTGGTTTGATTCGCACGGCGTGTATAAAAAAGCACACTCACTTTTTATGGTGGGACGTGATGAATTCAACTATCTGAATATAGGCGATGAAAAGAACATAAAATACCTGCAGCTGCTCCAGCCTTATTGCTCTGATGAGACCAATATAGTCATAGGCTCCTGCTACGGTGGTGCTACATTCAAAAGAGGATTTGCGCACAACAACGACAGTATTCGAATGAATGGTGATTCGCTGATGATGGGACTGGGTCGGGCGCTGAAGAGCGGAAACGTTTTTGCGAGCGAAAGCTGGGTGATGACCAAACCCGGATTATTTTATGGAAAGTCCTCTGTAGCGGGATTTCCGATGCGCAAATTATTTCGCGATGTGGTGTACAGGCCAGCCTGGGAACATGTTGGCGTGTGGAATGTTTATTCCGGCAGACTGGATCACGTGATGGCGATTCCTCCTGTTACACTCGACGGGAATGGTAGCCTGCATGTTCGAAACAAAACCTACATCTCTGAAAGAAAAGTGCGCAGAAAAATTCACCGCAAAATGCAAAGGCTGGAACCGGATCTGGCGAAGACGTGAGAGGTGAGAAGTGAGATGTGAGATGTGGGATGTGGGATGTGAGAAGTGAGAATTGAGAGGTGAGTGGGAAATGGACTTATGAAGTCTAAGTTGTGTGGCAGTTCATTTATATGGTTTAAATGGTTTCATTTTCGACTGAATAAAAACCATGTAAGTTTTCTGCGTATACCTCAAATGCCTCCTGCGAATAGGCGAAAGAAGCTAGCTGATTAACAGAAATGAAAACTGCAGCAGTTGTGTTGGTTTAGTAGGTAAGTCTTAGGGATTCCATAACAATGTGATCGCTCCTCCCATCTCACATCTCCCATCTCACATCTTTCTCTTAGCTATATATTTTAAAACATTTCTGTAAGCAGATAAAACGCAAATGGTTATAGTTTACAAATCGCATGCATAGTGAAACTACTGCGGGTTGGTGAAAAGACCCTGGTAGATACAACTGACACGGATGTTTTTTCCCTCTGATACTGGCATTTATGAAAGCAGCATATTAATTTAGAGTCATAATCCGTTATCCCTGATTCGTTAAAATTTAACCCTATGAAAATGATTGTACAACTTTACAAACGCAATCCTATTGTAGCGCTCATTATCAACAGCATCGCTTTCTTTATCTGGGCTACTACGCTGATCATCATCATCACCATCATGGCCGTTGCTTTCACCAGTTAACTGTTTCATATACGGGTTTGCAGCCGCAGGAATTGACGATATTTACCCGTCAAATCCTGCGGTGTGCTGTTTAAGACCCTGACCATTCAATCTGTCCACGAAGAAATAAAAGGCTTTAAAACATTTAGCTTCGAACCGGGCCATGATATTCATTATGAAGCCGGCCAATACCTCACTTTTGTTCACCAGGTCCATAGAGAAGAAATCAGAAGATCTTATTCCATTACCTCTACACCCTTGCTCGGTGAAATTTTGAGCATAGGTGTAAAAAGGATTGAGAACGGCGCATTCTCCCGTCACCTCATTGATCATGCCCGGCCTGGAGATCGGCTGATCACCAGCGGCGCAGGCGGCTTCTTCACGCTTCCGCAGAATATGGATCAATATCAGCAGCTTTTCTTTTTTTCAGCAGGTAGTGGCATTACACCGGTTTTCTCTTTATTAAAGACTTTGTTACACATTTACCAGCACACCAGCGCCGTTTTGATCTACAGTAATGCTTCCATCCACACCACAATTTTTTATCAGGAATTGATCCAGCTCAGGGAAAAATTTCCAAAGAGATTTCAACTTCATTTTCTATTCAGTGATTCTCCTGATCTGAAAAGGGCAAGATTGAACCGTGAATTATTTACAGAGCTCCTGCATCATCTGATGAACTTTGAATTTGAACGTATCCTGTTTTATATCTGCGGACCGGAAACGTATATGCGCATGTGCACCTATATTCTTCAGGAGCAGGGTGTGCATCCGGATCATATCCGAAAGGAAAACTTCATCATTGAAAAGCGCTTACCGCCAAGGCCTTCGCCACCTGACCCGCAAACAAGGAACGTATTTATTAAATATGGAACTGCGCACTACAATTTTTCGGTGTCTTATCCCCTCTCGATCCTCGAGGCTGCCAAAAAACAAAAGATTGAATTGCCTTATAGTTGTGAAACGGGAAGGTGCGGCAGCTGTGTAGGCCGATGCAAGAGCGGATCGGTCTGGATGTCGTATAATGAAGTACTCACCGAAAAAGATCTGCAACAAGGGCTCGTGCTCACGTGCGTTGGCCATCCGGTTGGCGGAGATGTAGCGCTGGAGATTTGAGACGTTAACCGTTGACCGGCATTTAGGGTCGTCAGAGGAGAGATGACAGAACACAGTTTGAAAGAAACTATCGAATCACCTAAATATTCCACGGCAAATTTTTCATCAATCAACTCAGGTGAAAACGCCGACCAGGAAATCAATAACCCTAAAAAATCTTTATTCATAAATACTGACTGAATAAAAATTCAACTCTCTGCGAAATCCATTCATCCAAATAATCTGCGATTCCGCCCGTGAAATCTTCTCTTAATCCCTCTCCATCCGTGATAAAAAAACAGGCGCCCGGAGACGCCTGTTGCATATATGATAAACGTTCGATAGACTATTCCTCAACGGCACAATTATGCGTATCGATCCAGGTATTGATCAATTCCGCTGCTGAACGTACCGCTGCATTTCCATTGGGCAAATTCGTAGTTGTGAGCTTGCCTGTTGTCTGCAGCCAGTTTTCGATTGTGGTAACTGCAGGAGAAAGACTGGGACTGGTAGTATAATCTGTATTACTCAATTTCAGGGTAGCTACGCGCATGAAAGCATATTTTGAATCGGCAGCTCCGTTATTATTATCCGGTGAATTTCCAACTGCCTTGGCTTCGGCTTCTGTATAAGTATTACCAGCTACAGTTACGCTCGCAACCCTCCAGGTAACAGAATTAGGATTTGCCGGGTCGATAGCGAAAAATGAGCTGATGGTATAAGAACAAAGATTATCAGGTTCTACTGCAATAGCTGAAATAGAGCAGCTGCTGCTGGTGTAATTTAAATAAGTAGCACCATCAAGGTCGGTTTCGCATCGATCGCCACCACTACCGCCATGGCCACACACGTGCGCTGCTGTTGCATGGATCCTGGTACAAATATCCAGGTTCAAACCCGAGCAACCGTCGGCATAACAAGCTTTTGTAGCAACGATTCGTCCATTGAGCTTTTTTACCAGAATGGCATGAGCAACAACGCTGAAACTTTCAGGAAGATGTGCTACAGCAAAACTGAATTCCTGTGTGCTAAAAGGATAACTAAAAGTCTTTTTGTTGGGGAAGTCGGCGAGATACATGGGAATAGAACCCAGTGGTCCTGCATATAGGCTCACCTGGGCCAGGTACCAGTCGGCTTGACCGGTATACGTAAAATAAATTCTATCGTCAGAGCCTCTTTTGATATCAAGTTTTCCCATTGAACCGGTGCTACTACAAAGATTCACGATCTTCTCGGAGCAATAAGTAGTACTGGTATTGGCAGGCGTGCCGGAAGCAACCGCACGAACTTCATTTACATTAAAATCAGAGGTGGACTGGTCATTTTTTCCAAGCGCTTCACCCCTGTCGCAGGAAGTGAAACTCAGAAGAAAGGCGCCTAATAAGAGGCTTAATGATACGGAAGTAAACGTTTTCATATAGGGTAGATTATTATAAGCTTTCAAAAGTACAGGACCGTAAATTCCGAATTCTTACAGGTGGAATTACGCTCAAAGAGAATGCGAAATTTCCGCAAATGCAAGCTTTTATAGGTGTTTATATTTAGTAAAGGAGATGGTAAAAACCCTAAATGGCTAAGGGTATAAACCTCAGAGCACTACCCTCAAAAAGTTTTTATTATTTATAAAAGCCACTGATTTTTAAGCATTCCCGGAGAAACATGCATTAGAAGAACAGGGGATTCGCGAAAAAAAATTAAATTGTTATTCTGATTTGCCACCATGACTTCCGCCATCCAATCCACTATCGTTTTTGCGCTGTTGCTGGTTTGTTCTTTTGCTGAGGCAAAAGATACGCATCCAAAAATAGAGCCACAGCCTCTCTGGGCCGATACCACTCAGGTTGATTATAGAAATACTGATCTCGACCGCGAAGCGGATGATGGTTATGTAGATCTCATTTTTGACAAACAAACCAATCTCGAACTCCAATCGGTATATACCAAAAAAGCGCTGCGTATTATTTCAGAAACAGGCATTCAGAACGCTTCTGAAATTTCTGTGGACTTCGACCCTTCGTATCAACAGCTTTTTTTTCATTCGCTTCTTATTATCAGGAAGGGACAGGTGATCAACAAACTGGATCTGTCGAAATTCAGGACTGTTCACCAGGAAAAAGAACTGCACCGGTTTATCTACAATGGAACCGTCACCACCATGATGATTCTCGAAGATGTCCAAAAGGGTGATATCATTGAATACAGCTATAGCATTCATGGGTTCAACCCGGTGTTCGGAAATAAATATTCTGATACTTATACGCTTGCCTATGGTGTTCCGGTTTACCGCCTTCATTATAAGCTTTTTGTTCCGGCAACCAAATCTATTGACATCAAGAACAACGGCAGTAGTCTGAAGCCCGGTATTGCCATAGGAAACAATGGAACGGCATACAACTGGAACCTCTTTAACACACATGCCCTTCAGGAACAGGACAAGCTCCCAAGCTGGTATGATATCTATCCCGTGGTGATGGTTAGTGAGTTTAAAAGCTGGAAAGAAGTGAATGATTGGGCGATTTCTTTATTTCCGGTTTCTTCTTCGCTTTCACCTGCTCTTCAAACGTTGGTGGACGGTTGGAAGAAAAAGTATAACACAGAGGAGCAAAGACTCACTGCAGCCCTTCATTTTGTGCAGGACGATATTCGTTATATGGGAATCGAGATGGGCAAAAATTCGTATAAGCCACATTCGCCCGAAAGAGTGATGCAGCAAAGGTTTGGCGACTGTAAGGACAAGTCATACCTGCTTTGCACCTTGTTGCATGCCATGAATATCGCAGCAAGTCCGGTTTTGATCAGCACATCATATAAAAGGATGATCACAAACAGGCTTCCTTCGCCTTCGGTTTTCGATCACTGCACGGTAAGGGTGCAACTCGCAGCAAACACATTTTGGTTTGATCCCACGATCATGTATCAGCGGGGAGCCTTGCAAAGTATTTCTTTTCCGGATTATCAGGAAGGACTGGTTGTTCATCCTGCTACAACAGCATTAACATCTATTCCTCATATAGAAAAAGGAAGGGTTGATGTAAAAGAATCATTCCTTGCCACAAACCTGAATGGACCAGTGCCTTTGGTTGTGACGACCACTTATTCCGGTTCTTTTGCAGATGACATCCGATATGATTTTAAAAGCAGTAGTGTTCATGAATTGCAACAGAGCTACCGCGATTTTTATGCAAATTATTTTTCAAAGATTGACATTGATAGTCTCACCTACGACGACCAGGAAGAAAGTGGGCAATTTATTACCAGGGAATATTATACCATTCACGACCTGTGGTCAACGGAAAGAGGTGTTTCGCATTTGTTGTTTGAACCTTATATCATCAACAGCATCATCGACAGGCCCAAACAAAAAGAGCGCACCATGCCTTTTTCCCTCAATTATCCAGCGCGGTATCACGAGGACATTGAAGTAATGCTTCCTGATGAAAAATGGCATGTAGGAGAATCCGATCATCATTTTGAAACGCCTGATTTCCGTTTTGATTGCCGTTATTCTTCAAAGGCTGGTGATGTGGCACTGCTCTCCTATGATTATGAGAACAGAAAAGACTTTGTTGCACCCTCGGAAGCCAGCGAGTATTTCGGACAACTGGATCTGGCAGACAAAACCATCACGTATGAATTTACCAATGATGGCAATAAAGCTATTCCTGTTCAGACAACCTTCTCTGCTGACAACCGTTTTCAGTTTTTATACCTGATCCTGATTGCTTGCGTGGTAATTACTTACGTTATTAAAAGAAGGAAGAGCGTTTATTGAGCAGTCATAAGCCACTAAGAAATACTTTACCGGCTGTTGTTCTTCGAAGTACAATAATAATGATGATGAAGATCTGCGTCGCTTAGTTCCAGTTGATATTGTTGATGTCAAGCGAATAAGGTTCTGAAGGATCCTGGGCTATCTCCTCACGCACTATGGCGTTTTGATCTGATTCTAGACTCATTTCCCAGATTGTGATTTGCGTATCCATGGTGGGGTTTTTTATTTAGACCTTGATAATTGGATTTTGTTTACTGTAAATCTAACAAGCCTCACCGAAAAAAAATCTTTAAAATCGTTCATTTTGTCCACCCGGGAATAACAAAAGATGAATGGGTTTTTTTGGAGGTTGGACGAGAAGAAACAGGAGTGAAAGAGCCAGAGCAGTTAACGAGTCCTTTGAAGATAATGGGATCGTGGGTATGACTAATGCTGTTGGGACGAATGATGACTATTAAGACCATTTTCGGGGGATGTTTCAGAATCATACCAGGCCATCACACAATGCCCCAGGGCTTCTACCAGTTCGGACTCCTGATTCGTATCCATGGTCCAGCCCCCTTGTGAATGACGGAGCGTTCCCAGAAAAGCCTTGTCAACAATAATATCAAAACTGCTTGGGTAGTCTTGTTCAGATCTTGCCAGCGGTACAGCAAAGCCGTTGAGCTTTTTGCCCTTGTAAACAATTGCAATCGGTACGTCTTCCATGATAGGGTTTTGCCCCGCCAAGAGCAAGAATCATTCCCGAAGCAGAAGAGCCGGTTTAAAAAAAGCACAGGTTATAAAGAATTTAATGCACATGTTACCAGGTCCATGAACATGCTTTCAAAAGCAGAACACCTTTGCTCTTGAAATAAAACCAATCCATATTGAAGATGGTGCAATAAAAAAAGCGACCAGAGTCGCTCTTTCAAAAATGAAATAAATTTCATTATACGGCTTCAGAGGCAGTCCTTTGGGTTTTGCTGATGCCATCTTTCACTTTGTCAAAAGCATCGCTGGCCTTGTCCTTCAGGTCACTGAGTTTTTCGTTTACTTTTTCGGGATCGTTCAGATAATAAATTACACCCGCAACAGCTGCGCAAACCAATGCGCCAAGAAGTATCTTTTTCATTTTTGTAAATTTTCTTTACTACAGGCAATCCTCATGCCACCTCAACCGGGGTGACCAGGATTGTGAGGATTTTGTTGAACATGGATCGGACGATTAGCTGGATTTCCAGGATGATGCTGCTGGATTATTTGGGATTAACAGGATTATTGAAGATGAAATAAGAGCCTGATAGATCCGGATGCATTCCTGGAATGAAACACTAAAACTAAGAGGCATGCTTTACAGAGGGAAGTATTCTAATTAAAAAATTGCAGATCGATGATTTCATGGCAGCGTGTAACGAATGTACCTTCTTCAGGTGGTCCTGATATTTCATAGAACCCGCTTTCCCCTCATTCCTACCTACCAATTCCGAATTCCACTTCCACCGTAGGCGGCCATCAGCTATTCAGTAATTGAGAATCCTGAAGATAGTTTGAGTCGGGATGGTAAACGAAAAGAACAGTACCGCCCTTGATGATGTTAATGACATGGGAATATTCGTTTACAGGAAGTGCTGGGCAACCCTGGCTTCTTCCCATATACGGGGTATTTACGCGGTTGGCACTTACATAAGGAGCACCATGCACTACAACGCCGCGTGCTTCTGCATTATCATTAAATCCAGCTTCTTGTCCGCTAATGCGAAGAGAGAGTCCGTGCTTGCCTGTATAAGTATTTTTCGTGATGTAGAAACCAAGAGAGCTTTCGTCAGAATTGAAAGAATTTGAAAAACGGGTGGCTTCGTCCACACCAGAGTTTTTTCCATGTGCCACATAAGTGTTCCATACCAGTTGGTCATTTTGCATATCCAGGATATAGAACCTTTTTTTACGTGAGGATTGACTCAGGTCAACGATGGTAAGATAGCGGTCGTTGTCTACCTCGCCTTTTTCTTTCAGTTTCTCGTAGCCTTTCACAGCGTAATAAACAGCATCCTGCGAAAGACCTGCGTCTTGCAAGTGAAGATTATCATAAATGTTATTGCTCAAGGTTTTTGCCGCATCGGTCTCAGCAACCACACTGGTAGTGTCAATTGGCATGGTCTTTTCTGATATACTCGGGCTATTGTCAGTGGCTTTTGAGAACGAAAACAGTACAAGAGAAAGTGACATGATGAGAACGGTCAGTGCGAAGGTTTTCTTCATGATATTGGGTTTTTTCATTGACTTGGGAGGACAAATTTCGGAATAATACGTGACATGAAAAACTTATTGGACAAATGATTAGAAAACTTTAAGAGTTTCTGGAGAAAAAGTTTTGTCCATACGTTTGCCATGAAACCAGCCACAGCAAAGGATTGCAGCCGGGTCCGCTAAAAATGAAGAATAAATTTTTTTAGCTGATTACATCAATGACTGCGAGAAAAAGCAAATTCGATTTCACTGTTATCGAAGCGATAATCTGCAAAATGTTTTTAAAAATCTGAATAGTCTGTTGCTTTCATCAATATGCTATCGATATGGTTCACGGAAACTTTGTTCTCATTCTCTGGATCAGAGGACATTTGTTTCCATTGAGGATCTGCACCAAAAGTTTTCCAGTGCGCATTTCTTTCGTCCACGCTGGTGAAGCAGGGCATGTAGATCAGATTAGGCATCCTCGATCCTGAAATCACTTTTGCATAAAACACGGTACGGAAATCAAGACGCTTGAACAGATCCACTTCACCTTTGTTGAACATGTTTACTTTTTTTTCGTGCAGGTGTAGTGTCGGACTTTCATAGCTTCTCAGCTCATATATATTTCCGGTTGATTTCGGAGGAAGAACAAAATGTTTTTGCGCATCAAATGCTTCCAGTAAAATGGATTCCAGTCGCTCAAACGCGGGATGATCGGATGGAGCGCTGATAAATGGCTGGGCATTTTCATTATACGATGCATCTTTGGCCAGCTTCTGTTCCATCTCGGTAAATTCCTTCATGCTGGAGAACGGTATCAGCACATACATTGATTTTTGCGAAGACGTATCGTTCGACAGTGGCTGAAACACGCCGAGCTTTTTTATTCCGATGCGGTGCAATGCTGGTACTAAAGCATTTTTCAGATATTGATCTACCATCTGCACCTGTTCATTTGATTTGAGGTGATACACCCTGATCTGATAAAAATCTTTTTGTGGAGGCGCGCCAAATGCAGATGAAAAAAAGAAAATTGA
>JBJMLU010000012.1:0-6804 GCA_045805145.1 Flavisolibacter sp.
ATTGCAGGATTGGGCATACTGGTTAATGGTATTTCCGCTTTTCTATTTTTCAGTCATCGTCACAAAGAGCTCAATAACCGTTCTGCCTATCTGCATCTTCTCACCGATGCACTGGTATCATTAGGCGTTGTGGCGGGAGGTATCATCATGTCCTACACCCAATGGTACTGGCTCGACCCTGCAATCGGAATTCTCATCATGTTCATCATTCTTACCGGAACCTGGCGTCTTTTACGTGATAGTTTCAAGATGACCATCGACGCCGTGCCTTCCGGTATTTCACTCCAAGAAATTAAAAAAGCGATCCTTGCTGTTCGTGGTGTAAAAAAAGTAGGGCATGTACATGTATGGCCATTGAGTACCACTGAAAATGCGCTCACAGCTCATATTGTAGTAGATGAAATGCTGAATTTCGACGAAAAACTTTTGGTGGTAGGTGAAATCAGACATCAACTACTGCATCACCAGATACATCACAGTACAATTGAGCTGGAAAAAGAAATAAAGTGAATTTATTGTTTCTTGTTTATGGTTCTTTGGAGGCCGTCTTTCTGAGCTTGTAGTTTGTGCTTTGTAGTTTGTAGTTGTTTAGATCGAGCGCTAAACTTTAGTATTTTACTTCTGTGCGAAAACCCTCCTCACCTTACTTTCCATGCTGTTAAAAAATCTCTTTCTCTTTCTGTTTCTCTTTTTTCACGAACTACAGGCTCTTCGGGACAGTAGTGCAAACTGGCTTTAAATAACCATAAACAAGAATCAAGAAACTCATAAAAAAGCGAACGCCGCATCCATCACGGAATGCGGCGTCAAACTTGTTGGTTGCAGTCGTCTATTTTTCAGGCAATCCGTTGGCCTTCCATTGTTTGAAAAGATTGATGGTGGCATCATCGAGCTTGGGATGCATCGCAGGCATGAATCCTTTTTCTCCGGGGTTCCTTTGAATCCTCGAAAGAATTTCATCAATGGTGCTGCTCGCGGCCGTATAATTATCCAGAGATTTTTTAGTCCCCTTTCCTGCAATATGACAGGGTGAGCAACTGGTGGCAACCACCTGTTGAATATTTGCTGCATAAGTAACAGAGGGGTGAGCTGCTGCCTGCTTTGCTGCTTTTTTGGAAGAAGAACAATACTGAAAAACAAAAAGACCAGTCAAAATGAGTACAACATAGATCTTGCGCATATGGTTTGATTTTTCCGTTAAGTACGAAGATTTTGAAAAATGGTAAGGTTTGCGAAAATAATTTTCTGATTCTTCCCACGATTTTTCAACACCGGTTTTCAATTGAGGCGTTAAAGTACTTTATTTTTCATTTCCACGATCGGAGTTTGTGGTTTTAATGCCGCATGGTCCTTTTCTACTACCAGTTCCCTGGGCAGCGTGAAGTTGGCCGATTGCCTGATAGTTTTGGAAGAGGAGCCAATCTGCAGTTTGTAAGAACCCGCATCCGCCACCCAAGCCTCGCGCTGCGTGTCGTACGAGGCCAGGTCCTTCGGCCCAATCACCAGGCTAATGGTCTGTGATTGCCCCGGCTGCAAAAGGCCGGTCTTCGCAAATCCTTTTAATTCGAGCGCTGGTTTGTCGAGCTTAGTTACCGGAGCACTGAGATAAAGTTCCACCACTTCCTTGCCAGCAACTTTGCCACTGTTGGTCACCGTTATACTTGCTGTAAGCATACCACTGAATTGATTGTTGCTTAGTTTGAGGGGACCATAAGAAAAATTGGTGTACGACAATCCATATCCAAACTCGTAGGCAGGTGATACATTGTAAGTATTGTAATAACGATAGCCCACATAAATGCCCTCCTCGTATGTGACTTCAGCAGGCACCTGGCGCATGAATCCTGTGCCTACAGCCTCGCCGAGTTCTTTGCCCGGAAAATTTTTCGCTGAAGGAACGTCTTTATAATCCATGGGGAAAGTTGTTGCGAGCTTGCCTGAAGGATTTACTTTTCCACTCAATACGTCTGCGATGGCATTACCTGCTTCCAGTCCTGGTTGCCAGGCCAGCACAATAGCATCGGCCTGGTCTCTCCAGCTGGCTACTTCTATCACCCCTCCAATGTTAAGGACGACAACGAGTTTTTTTCCTTTGGCATGAAATGCATCGGAAATATATTTAATCAACTGTTTTTCGGCATCTGAGAGATAATAATCATTCTCCTGCTTGCGGTCGGCACCTTCACCTGCATTTCTTCCAATCGTGATCATTGCGACATCAGTACTATTAGCCAGCTGATTGATTGTAGCAGGATCAATTTTCATTTCAGGGATCGGAGCCGGTTGTTCAAAGAAATTTTTTGGGCGCGGACGTTTTGCTTTTGCATCAGTGATATAATTCTGATAATTGCTGCGCAGTCCTTCTTCAACATGATAACCTGCATTGGACAATCCTTCCACCAGTGAAACCGTGTAGGCCTTGTTTACTTCACCGCTTCCTGTTCCTCCTGCGATAATATCATAAGAAGTGTTGCCAAACAAAGCAATATTCTTTACCTGATTCATAGGGAGCGCACTCTTTGAATTGCGCAGCAGCACCATTCCTTCCGACGCTGCCCTTCGCGAAACAGCGGCATCAGCTTTCAGATTGGGATGATTGCTGTATGAATATTTTTTAAAACTGGGCGACTGCAAAATAACCTGGAGGATTTTTTCAACATTTCTATCCAGTAATGCCACACTCAGTGAATCGTGATTCACGGCATCGATGATGCGCTGCACTTGTTGTGGTGTTCCCGGCATCAGCAGGTCATTGCCTGCCTTCATTTGCTCCACCGGATCCTTCCCTCCAAACCAGTCGGTCATTACAAAACCATTGAAACCCCATTCATCTCGCAGAATGGTGGTTAGCAAATCAGAGCGTTCAGAAGTGTAAGTGCCGTTGATCTTGTTGTAAGAACTCATTACCGTCCAGGGTTGCGATTCTTTTACTGCGATCTCGAATCCACGCAGGTAAATTTCTCTCATTGCTCTTTCACTTACAATGGTGTTGACTGTATTGCGATTGGTTTCCTGGTTATTGGCAACAAAATGTTTGATGGAAGTGCCTACTCCGTTAGATTCAATTCCATTCACGATAGCCGCTGTCATGCGACCGGCGATGAGCGGGTCTTCAGAATAGTATTCAAAATTTCTTCCACCCAGCGGGTTTCGGTGAATGTTGAGTGCAGGAGCAAGAAGAATATCAACTCCATATTCATGCACTTCGTGTCCAAATGCGTGGCCCACTTCCTTCACCAGTGATGTGTCCCAGCTGGAAGCCAGCAAGGTCGCAACCGGAAAAGCGGTGGCATAAAAAGTTTTTGAACTATCGCCATTGCGAATGGGAGCAATGCGCAAACCGGCCGGACCATCGGCCACCACTATAGTGGGAATACCGAGACGTGGAATGGCATAAGTGGCTCCGGCAGCACCAGGCACTCTTTGATCCGTGGCGCCAATGACCGGAACATTAGAACCAGCATTTCGATTCGTGCTGTCTTTCTTTGTTGGTGGTGGACCGAAGCGCATACCCGTTCCTACCACCAGCCTGGCTTTTTCTTCCAGGGTCATGGCAGCGATCACGGACTTCAGCGGAGCTTTACCAAGTTGAGGCGCTTCCTGCGCCATCACGCGAATTGAAAACAGTAAGCCGGCAGCTAAAAGCAGTCTGATTGTTTTATTCATATCTCTTAGTTAGTTGATAGTTGATGGTTGGTAGTTGGTAGTCGTTGATAGATTTTAAGTTGATAGAAGTTTTCCTGAACCTGATTTATAAAAATTCTTCGGTACGCAATGACCTTTCAAATGGCAATCAACCACAGTCAATTTACCCAAAACAAATGAACCCGGTATTGAAGAGATCCTAAAAATGTATTCTTTCCTCAGAGACTAAACCAAAGAATCAACAAACTCCCCGCCCCGACGAAATCCTACACCACCTTGCTATTCTCACCTAAGCCTTTACCACAACTATTAAACCTCTCACCAGGAACTCTAAAGACTGCCTCTAAAAAAACTACAAATCACAAACTCTTACATACCGCCTAAAGAGCCATAAACCATAAACCAGAAACCATAAACTCTCACATACCGCCTCTAAAAAAAACAAACTATTCCCCACACTGCTCTCGCCGAAGGCTACTCCATTGAGCTAACAGCTCACAGCTATCAGCTAGTAGCTTCTCTCTCTCACTGTCCCATTCCCTCCGTCGCATTCTGCATGCTCTCATCCCTGTTGTCTTTTCTTTTGAACAGGCTCATGTCCATTTTACCGAATCGGAATGCAAAGATCAGTCGCATCATGGGAGCGTCGCCCATACGGTGTATGTTCTGTATAAAGAATTCACTCTCGGAATATTGGTCAAATGTGCGGGTGCGGAAGATATCGCTCACACTAAAGGTTAACGAACCCGCATTGTTTTTCAGGAAAGTTTTTTTCACCGCTGCATCCACCGACCAATTGGCCTTGATATAACCTTGTGCGGCGCTTTGGGCAAGTCCGCCCATCGGGCCACCGCCGCCTCCAAATCCGCCACCACCCTTATTCTGCAATACATTCGTTCTCGACTGGTAGTTGCCTGAAAGCTGCATGGTAAAATTATCCGGAAGCTTGAAATTATTATTCATCTTGGCAAACCAGCTCCAAAGTGCAGGCTGCGAAGTCCCCGTGATGTTGCTGGTATTGATCCTTGAATTGTAAATATTCACGTTCACATTTCCATCCCACCATTTTGTAAACTGGTTCTGCGAAGTGAATTCTGCTCCGTAGGAACGGCTGGAGTTAGCATTGATATAAGTACTGATTGGTCTTTTCTCTCCACCATTTATAGCAATGGTATCCAGGTAGCGTGTGATGAGGTCTGTGGTGTTTTTATAATACACAGACATCAGGAAGGTATTATTGCCCTTGAAATTTTTGGTATACGATGCTTCCAGTGAATTGGTGAACTCCGGTTTCAGTCCTGCATTGCCACGGGTCCAGTTTAATTGATCGGTTGAATCAATAAAAGGAATGAGTTGCATGAAGAAGGGACGATTGATCCTTCTTGTATAATTCAACTGCACCTCCTGGCTTTTCGTGAGCTTTTGACTCAGGAACACGGAAGGAAATAGACTGATTGGATATTTATTGGTAAAAGTTTCTTTGGTATCGGTGAGTGTTCCTTCATAAGTGGAACTCTCTGCACGCAATCCCAGCTTGTAACTGAAATTATGTATCGCATTGGCAAAAGAACCGTAAGCCGCGTACACGTCGTCGTTATTCTTATAATCGCTGGTAGCAGACGGAATGAGTTTGTATGAAGCAGAATTGGGATCGAAATAATAATTTCCCAGGTTATTGCTTAACTGCCGCAATTGCGCTCTGGCGCCTGCTTCCAGTTTGGCGCTGCCGCCGAACGGTTTTACATAATCTGTTTGAATGGTTAACGACTGGTTGGTTCCGTCTCCCATCACCTGTTGCTGCACGCCTCCGATATAAGATCCGCCTGGAGTTGAATAGGTATTGGTCGTGTATAAAGAGTTGTTAGTATTCTTTCCCGTGAAATAATTAAGATCGGCAGTGAGTTCTTCACCTTGTTTTGGAAACAAATATTTCATGCCGGCTGTAAATCCATGTGCATTGAATTCTCTTTGGCCTCCGGTAGTCCTCTCACTATAACTCTTGTAGGTTCCATCTGCAAAACTGCTGTCCGTTCGCAAAAGATCATTTGGAGTAAAGAGTCCATGAACACGAATAGCGCCCACAGAAAAAGTGGTTCGGTTGGTTGCAAAATAATCCAGTCCCACACGGCCAAATAAAAATCCTCCGTTGTTTTGTGTCTGACCCTGCTGATTCACCAAAAGGTTCGGAGAAGTAAGAAAGCTGGTGATATCGGTTTGACTCGTTCCGTGGTTGTGCATCTGGTTGCCAAACACATTCAGGGAAAAATTCACTTTGTTCTGACGGATATTGATTCCTCCACCTCCGTTCAAACCACCGCGTTTGTCTACTCCAAGCATCACGTTTCCATTGTATCCCGATTTTTTATTTTTCTTCAAAACAATATTCAGTATGCCGGCAGTTCCTCCGGATGCATCGTATTTTGCAGAAGGATTGGTGATCACTTCAATGCTTTCGATCGCGTCGGCAGGGATCTGGTCGAGCGTCAATGTAGTTGGCCTTCCATCTACATAAATCTGAGGCGCTGCATTTCTCAGTGTCACGTTACCGTCAATGTCCACATTCACTGAGGGAACATTTTTCATGACGTCGAGTGCCGTTCCGCCTGTAGACACGATGTTGCGGTCTACATTGAAAACTTTCTTGTCTATATCCATGTGCAATCTTCCTGTAGGAGTAGATGTGATCACCACATTTTGCATTTGCTGCACATCGGTCTGCATTTCAATCTTGCCCAGGTCTTTCTCCAGTGCTCCCGCCATGGCAGAAAGATCAGGCATCTGTCCGTTGGCTGGTTTTGGAATTTTGTCCATTTGTGGTTGAATACTTACTGTTTTTTCGTAGGGCTTTTGTCCGAGCGCAGAGATCTTCAGTTTCAATGGCCGGAAGATCGGCAGTTCCTCAAAATTGAAATCGCCATTTGCCTGCGTGGTCATGCCTTTGAGAAGAATATCTTTATTTTTTTTATTAACGGTGTCGTATTTACCCGTGAGCAGAAGTACGGTGGCATCCGAAATGGCCTTGCCCGAGCTGTCCACTACTTTTCCATAGATCCGGCCTACACTGGGCGGGGCCTGTCTTTGTGCACCAGCTCCTGGAGCCTGGGCAAAAAGATATCCGGACATCATCGTGAACAGCAACAGCAATAAATTTTTCATACC
>JBJMLU010000013.1:0-10055 GCA_045805145.1 Flavisolibacter sp.
GTGTCTGAACATATTGCTTTAACTGCTCCTGGCTGTTTGATAGAAAACCTAAGAGCTGAAACAACATGGTTATTAGATATTTGTACATAATAATAAAGTTGCTAAAAAGCCTGCACAGATGTCCGATATATTTTTCATGGTAAAAATCAGGCTGACTAATGTTAGGGTTTTTTTGATCATGCACTGCACCATTTTCTAATTATGTGATAAATCTATTTGATGAATCAGGAGGGGTGAAATAAATTACGCAAACGAATGGTTTTTACCTGTAAACGACCAGACGGAGTACATAAAATGATAGGGCCGGTTTATAAATCTCTTGATTTATCTCCGGCAAGGCAGAAGATGACGATGTATTCCCGCACAAACGTCGAGCGCAAATGTCAGATTGCTTTCCAGCTTATTTGATAACGGTTACAGTTCCCTTTCTGAACAAAGGTCTTCCCCGGTAGTCTATCGCCTGCGCATAATACACGTAAGTGCCCGGTTCAACTGCTGCGCCTTTGTACGTTCCATCCCAACTGACCTGGTAGTTTGTGGTGTAAAATATTTGCTGACCCCACCGGTCATATACAGCGAGGTAGCCAAATGATTTGATGCCAATGGGAACTATTTTAAACCGGTCGTTCAGCCCGTCGTGGTTTGGTGTGAATGCAGTTGGAATATAAATCTCAGGTCCTGCATATCGTTTGATAAAAATTTGCGTCTGCTTCTTGCATCCTTTATCAGTGACGGTGTACAACTGGTACTGCTGGTCGCGATCAAGGATGGCCAAAGGTTTTTCAATGTCTGTATGATCCAGTCCAACAGGGGGTGACCAGTTGTATTGCATGCCGGCATCACCTCTCGCGTTGAGTTGAACGGGTTCATTAAATGCCGCCACGGTATCATTTCCAGCAAAGGATTTATTGGTGAACACAGTGAACGCACGATAAATGGTATCCTTACATCCCTTATCGGTTTGTGTCAATAAAACAAAAGGCCTGTTGCCCTCAGAACTGTAGGAAGTACTGATACTCGAAGGACCTGTTCTAAAACCACTTCCAAAGTTCCAGTTCCAGTTGACCACATCTCCATCGAGGTCATTGGCCGTAAAGGTGATCGGAACATATACACAGGAATCAGTGATGTCCAATTTTATTTCCGGCTTTGGATAGATCTCGAAACTTTTTTGCACCGCCTGGCTACTGCATCCAACATTGGTTCCTACCGTAAGCTTTGCCTGGTGTATACCTGCATTGAAAGAAATGGACAAATTGGGAGTGGTTGCAGAGAGGGAATTATCTACAATCCAGGTCCAGTTCTTAATCACTTCTCCAACAGAACCTGGAGGCATTAAAGACTGGTCCGAAAGGCGGATGGTTTCGTTATTACATAAGAGGTCACCCACACTGAATGCCAGAAGCGGAATATGTCCGATGCGTAATATTGACGTACTGGTATCAGAACTGCATCCTTCATTGGTAGTAACGACAAGGCTCACCGGCAGCGGTCCTCCCGCTGCGACAAAGGAAGAAGGTTTCTGGCCCTGCAGGATTTTCCCGTCAGCATTCCACCACCAGTTGCTGATATTGGCAATACCTGATGGAACGTAGGAATGGTCCGTCAATATAATAGGTGTTTCATTTTCACAAAGTGGTGAGGGGAAAGTAAAACTTGCTACCGGTTTGGGAATCACGGTTACGTATTGTGATTTTTCTGCGCTACAGGTATTGCGATTAGACGCCTGAAGCTTCACGGAAAAATTTCCAGAGGCTGTATAACTGTAGATAGAAAATGTATCTTTTGATGAAAAGGTTTTTCCATCACCGAAATCCCATATGTAAGATGTACTATCCCGATTAACTGAGGTACTCGAAAAAATAAAATTGTTTCCATTCTGACACTGCCTTGAATTATTGATGTTGAATGAAACAACGGGAGTAGGTATAATATGAACTGTAATTTCTTTTCTAAATCCTTCGCATCCAAACAAAGCCTTTTGGGATACATAATATTTAAAAATTCCTGAACTGAATGTTGAAGGCTGGATCGCATCTGTTGTTCCAATTCCTCCGGTGGCGGATGTGTACCAGAGTAATTGATTTCCTGGTAAAGCTTTAGCTGATAAAGGCACTGAGCTGGCAAACTGGCAATAATTAATAACAGTGTCGGCGTTGGGCAGGGGAGGAACGGGCAGGGGCTTTACAAAGGCCTGCAAGGTATCGCGACAACCGAATCCAGGATAAGGAACCACATCCACATAAAACAGTCCTGATGTTACGGGCGGGGGGCTTAGTGTAAACGATTGCCCTGTGCCGATGACAGAAGAAAAGTCAGAGTTGTACCAGGTATAGGTTTGAAATCCGAAGGGCGCATCCAAGATCAGGGAATTTGTTTCGATACAATAGGGAGCTGTGGCCAGAATATTGGAACAGGCACTGGCTACATCCAGGTAGGCATAACCAAAATGTCCGCCAAGCGTACAATCGGCCGTTCGGAATTCCAGTCGAACGGTATGTCCTCCCAGTCCGGCAAATTGAAGCGAGGTTGGAGTCCAGTTCTTATACAAGACCTGGGGGTTCGATTTTGATTTCTGAAATCCGGGAAGTGCTGCGGTGGACACATAATCGTAGGAAGCGCAGTTGATCAGTGCTCCGGTTCCTACATCATATGCTGTTACAAAGAAACGAGGCTGTTCGGGAGGAGAATGCTGTGGATCTTCAAAAACAACGGCGTAAAAATAGGTGAAAGTAAAAGTGTCGATCGTAGTAGGAACTATAAATGTGTAGGAGATGGCTTCTGCTTCGGCATTGGTATTTGTATTTCCAAGTTTCACCGAATACTTGCCTCCGTAAGGACAAAGTTTTGGAAATCCACCATAGGGATCATTAGCAGGGCTGGTAGCTGCGGAAATAATTTCATGCCGGTTGGAAACAGGAGCAGATGGATTCAGGGTCATCCTGTTTTTTCCATCAATGGTATCGGTAAATCCT
The DNA here is from genome assembly GCA_045805145.1 of Flavisolibacter sp. Taxonomy (GTDB): domain Bacteria; phylum Bacteroidota; class Bacteroidia; order Chitinophagales; family Chitinophagaceae; genus Flavisolibacter. Next base: position 2,976 of record JBJMLU010000013.1, read on the forward strand.
ACAAAACAATCCCAATGGGAAAAATCGCCGGTTTCGAAATCAAGGTTCGGCGGACAGGACTGGCTATGGGCTTTAGAAAAAAAACATAATATGAGAAGCACCACGGGTACAAATCTGGTTATCATCACTGGTTAAGCAGTTGGTTTTAGCAGCACATCAAAATAAAACTTTTTCTTAACCGATGATCATTTGTAATAGATTTTTTTTTCACCTTTCTCTACATGCCAATCAGCCTTCATGGAATTGAACCGATTCTCTGCGAAAAACCTCCGGGTATTCCATTATCCTGATAAATCCCTCCCTTTTCACTTCTACCAACTACCAACTATCAACTATCAACTATCAACTATTCCATAGTAACCACTTCTCTCCCTAATTCCCAATTCCGTCTACTGCCTTTCACTTATTTTTGATCAAACAATTCCCTTTGGCTGCGCCTTCTGTTGCTGTTGTTATCCTGAACTGGAACGGTAAAAAATATCTGGAGCAATTTCTTCCCTCGGTTCTGGCGGCCAGCTATTCCAATTACAGTGTTGTCGTTGCGGACAATGCTTCTACTGATGATTCAATTGTTTTTCTCCAGCGCAATTTTCCCCAGGTGAAACTCCTGCAGCTCTCGCAAAATTTTGGATTTGCAGGGGGATATAATGAAGCGCTCAGGCAGGTGGATGCCGAGTATTATTTACTGCTTAATTCAGACGTGGAAGTAACCCCGAACTGGATGGAACCGATGATCGGTCTGCTGGAAAAAAATGAACGGTTTGCTGTTTGCCAGCCGAGGATTCTTTCATTTCACAAAAAAAATGTATTCGAATATGCCGGAGCATCAGGCGGATGGCTTGACCTCTATGGTTATCCATTTGCCCGTGGACGGATCTTTGACATCTGCGAAGAAGACAAGGGGCAGTACAATGATACCGAGCCTGTGTTCTGGGCGAGTGGTGCTGCCATGCTGATCAAAAGCCGGGTGTACCACGAGCATCAGGGGTTCGATGAATATTTTTTCGCCCACCAGGAAGAAATTGATCTGTGCTGGCGCATCCAGCTATCGGGTTACGAGATCTTTTGCTGTCCGCTTTCTGTGGTCTATCATGTAGGGGGTGGCACGCTTCCGCGAGGTAATTCCAAAAAAACCTTTTTGAATTTTCGAAACAACCAGATCCTGCTGGCAAAGAATCTTCCCTGGAATGAAAAATGGTGGAAGACGCCCTGCAGAATGTTGTTGGACCAGGTGTCTGCAATTAAAGGATTACTGGCTGGAGACCTGGGTTATTTTGTGGCCATCTTTAAAGCGCATCTTGGATTTTTGGACTGGATCTTTTTTCATGAAAAGAAAAAATTTCCTGGAAGAAGAAAAAAAATGAGATCACTTGATGGTGTTTATAAAGGCAATATTGCCTGGGAACATTTTGCAAAAGGGAAAAAATATTTCAGTCAGATCGTTAAGAGATAGTTCGGAGAGCGGAGTCGGGAGTGAGGAGTTCAAAAAAGTGGAGATGATTCCCGGTTACGAATTTTGAATTTGTGGTGCGGGTAAAAAAATTAGTTCCCAATTAAAAGCAGAAAATTTAAATCAGGACGCAGACAGGAAGCAAAAAAACGGAATCCAAGATGGATACTTTCGCTCTCCGCTCTCGGACTCCGTTTTGATCTTGTGCCCCGGGCGGGACTTGAACCCGCACTCGCATTGCTGCAAACAGGATTTTCTTACCATCTACAGCTTTCGCTGCTCCACTTTCCGGCGCCGAAGCTGCAGCTTAAGCGCCTTGAGGCGGATTTGTGGTCTGGACTTTCTCTTCACCATTCCAAAAAAGGAGTCAGGTGCCGCCTTTTAAGTCTCTACACCTTCTTTCAGCAATCTGCTAAAGTTTGGCTCGGGATTGCCACCAGCATTACTGGAGGTTTCCCCGAATTTAAGCGGTTCTACTTCCCGTATTTCTACGGGAGCACTCAAATTTCTAATATTTCTGGCTCTATAATTATCAGTCAAAGCATGGCAGTTAGGACATAACAACATCAAATTATCAAGTTTGTTATTGTATTTGTTCCCGTCTCTGTGATGAAGTTCGAGTGGTATTTTGCGGCCTTGCCACATTTTCAAGCCGCAGTGTTCACAACGATGACTCCTGACCTTTTCCTTGAGAATTCTAATCTTCAGTTTGTTACTTTGGTAAGTAAGCTTTTTCCCATTCAATATTTCTTCTAAAGGAGAAGGTTTTTTTGAAGGAGCCTTCTTTGTGCCTTTGCCACATTGATTTGGTGCAAAACAACTTAGCCTTTTTGCATGAAAGCAAAGAGTTTTGTAATTCATACCAAGTTGTAAAGCTGCCTGACTCATACTTCCGGAACCTTGGCAAACCTTAATAAAATAATCCTGAAATTCCCTTGAAAACTTGTACCGTGCCATGTTATTCAAATTAGCCGAACCAAAAATATCAAAGAACTAAGTCCTGCGTGTCTACCAATTCCACCACCAGGGCAGGAAGCGAAGGTATTGACTCGCCTCATTTTACTGCAAAAAAAATCCTCCACGGGGAGGAGGTTTCTGAGTATGGAGCGGAAGACCGGGCTCGAACCGGCCACCCCGACCTTGGCAAGGTCGTGCTCTACCAAATGAGCTACTTCCGCTAATTGGATGAGGACATCATCCGTTAAAGAACTTTCAGGGGTTGCAAAAATAGGCATTGGAGCCATTGCAACAAAAAAAATCCCTACTTGGGCGTGCTGTATTTCGGAGTGTATTGTGTGCTTTCCTGGATCACAACATTGTTGGGATGCGAGTTTTCAAAACGCTTGGTGTAAAGCTTATAACAGGAACCAAAAGCAAAGGCCAGAAAACAAAATACCGACAGATAAAAGATAAAAGCAGAGGAAGAAACCCAGTTGTGTGTGAAATCCCGGTCATGAACCTTGTGCAACTCTTCCTGGTACTCTTCTTGACGATAATCCATAAGTTGATTTTGTGCTGCAAAAATAAGGCAGGGAAGAATAGGACAAAAGAAAGTTTCTGGTTTTCGGTTTCTGGTTTCTGGTGGAGAGTAAAACGTATAACCGCAGAGAAACAAGCACCCCGCCACGGCGGGGCTGAGAAATTTTATCAATGCCGGGGAGCCAATTTAAATTGCATTTTGTATCCGACCAACAGCAAACAGCAAACAGCCAATAGCTATCAGCTTCTCTCAACTCTCCGCTCTCGGCTCACAGCTATTCCTTTACCATTCTCGCAATTTGCCTTCCTTCTTTTCCAATTACTTCCAGCAGATAAATGCCGCTGCTCATTTTCTGGTCCAGGGCCAATGAAAAACTATTGGCACCTGTTCGTGTAGTAATGGTCGTAGACCACACTTTGGCACCATTGATATTGTAAATAGTAACCGTGTTGGTTTGATTGCTGGAAGACAGATAACGGAAGTTAACGGTGCTGCCTACCGGATTTTCCATCAATGATAGAACGCTGGCATTTGCTTCCTCTTTTATTTTCAGCGCAACGATCTTGGAATACTTGATCGTATAATCTTTGTTCACCATTTTCAACCGGTAATAAACATTGCCGTATATGGTGTTGGGTTCATGATAGGTATAGGACTCGAGTCCTTCCTTGGGCGTGGTGCGCACAATGCCGGCCGTGCTGAAACTAATGCCATCAAAACTTTTTTCTACTTCAAAATGATCACCTGTTTCATTTTCGGCTGTGGTCCAAAGCAGTTCTGGTTTTCCATTCACGAGGCTACCCGAAAATCCTACCAGCGAAAGTGGAAGCGGACAGGTAAAAATGGAAGGCGTCAGAAAAGCATTCATGTACATTCTAATTCCATTATAAGTGAGTAGCTGCGGAGCAACAGCAAGGAAGTCGTGACATCCGATATAGAATACGAGTCCGCCCGAACCAGCTTTGAGTTTTGAAACGCTGGCTCCTATATTGCCTGTATACACTCCTGAACCTGTGGTATGGGTGTGATAGTTGTTGGCACCTGCTGCATTGATTGTCCAGTTCTGTACAACTGAAGCACCATCGTAATTAAAATATGCACCTTCAAACTGTGAGAAGCTGAGGTCTGGGTTGGTGTAAAGCAGGGTGGCACCTACGTTGGTATTGCTTACGGTAACGCCTGTCGTGGTCTGGAACCTACCGAGTACGTTGTTCTCATAATTAGAAACCGCCGCACACTGCGCAAGGAAATTTCCTCCCAGCAACACAAATTTCCGGATGTGTACAATAGCCGTGTCCACCATTGGACCCGTATTGGTATTGTGTGGCTCTGATGCAAATGAAAAACAGTTGGTAAGGTTATCGCCTGCAGAAAGCGCATAGTTTTGCGCAGGTATTCCGGCAGCTGCCATATAGCCCGTATGAATAGATTGGTTGCCACCATCGGTAAGGATAGCACCTTTCGGAGCTACCAGGTCGTACCGTACATCTACGTTCAAACCTGCAGTTGATACATAAACATTAGGACGGTCAGCCCCACTGAGTCCGTATGCAGCATAATAGGCCATCACAAACGCAGCTACACCATTGGTATCAGGCTTAAAAATAACAAAGGGGCCAGCCTTGAAATCTCTTGACAAACCAGTTGCAGTTTTATTGGGAAACATCTGGTCGGATGTGATCGTGAAATCAATTCCGTCTTTCAATTTGCCGGACTTGATGACCCAATGCATCTTTACTTTCTTATTCAGCAGATAAACCGCGAGTCCGTAAGATTTGATGTTGAACAATCCGGAGGAGTTGAGCTGATAGGTATTGTCCATGGGTATGATATAACTACCCTTGGGCATGTTCTTAATGTTTGCGGGAGGCAAGGGAAGGTCCTGGCAAAGTGCTTGCACACTGAAGCAGAAAAGAAGCGATATCAAATAAATCAAACACTTCATAGGATCGGATTGGGTGGGGCCAACTAAGAGTTAACCCATAGATTCGGGGACAAACTTAATAAGTATTTACCTCTATTACAAGTAGAATCCCATTATGTTTATCGTAAAATTTCCACGGATTTTATTCAGGGATAAACCCCTCAGGATGAGGATAAGAATATATTAGAGATAGTTAGTGGTTGTGAGGAGTAGGAATTTGGAATTAGGAATTTGAATTATAAGAAGATGTTTTTTATGAAATCATGTTTGGAGAATAGGGTCGTTGATAAAAAGAGTTTACCGCGCAGAATGAAGGACCCCGCCCCGGCGGGGCAGAAAAATGTTTTTTAATTGTATTCAGAGGCTAATTTCTTCCTTCACACATGCATATATAATGCTTAAAATATTTTGGCTGCTTTCATAAATTAAAGAACTACGAGTCCAGGGTTTTTATTTGACTTTTTCCCTGCAATTATTTTAATGGTTGATATCTCAAAAAATTGGTTCGTTGAGAAAAACGTCGAGACAAAATCCAATTAGTACGAACTTCCAATAAACAGAAGCTATTAAATAAAAACTTTACAAATCAATCGAACAACAACCCAAAAAAGTAAAACATCCGGGTAATCCAGACAATCCCAAAATCCTGGTCCGCTCCTAAAAATCCCCCCATCCCGGTTGGCTTCAAAAATTCAAGGTGATTTGCCAATTCCTGGCTATCTTGCCGGCCCCGATTCCGGGTATCTGGCTTCGCCATTCCGGTTATACGGGCTGGGCATTCCGGTTCCGGAAACGATTCATCAAAAATCCTTGTCATCCTGGTTATGAAAAGAACAGATTTTATTTATTCCGCCAATCCTGAACCGCACAGGATGCGCACCAAGCAAATCCTGAAACAAAATCCGCAGATCAGAAAATTGATCGGAAAAAATTCTTCGACTTTCGGGCTCATTTTATTTCTGGTAAGTCTGCAGATTGCTCTTTCCATTGTGCTTTCAAACCAGGCCTGGTGGCTGATCTTTGTTGTGGCCTATCTGGTAGGTGCTTTCATAGACCACGCTCTTTTTGTAATGATCCACGAATGTGCCCACCGACTGATCTTCAAGAACCGGTCGGCCAACCGTGTTGCGGGCATGATCGCGAATCTTCCACAGGTTTTCCCAAGCTCCATTGCCTTCGAGCGTTATCATATCAAGCACCATTCTTTTCAGGGCATTCACGAACTCGACGCCGACCTTCCCAACCGATGGGAGGCCCGCCTGATCAATAATTACTTTGTTGGAAAAATGATCTGGCTTCTGTTCTATCCCTTGTTCCAGGCCTTCCGCATCACCCGCCTCAAAGAGATCAAGCCTTTTGACGGTTGGATTGCAACGAACTGGTTGGCACAAATAGTTTTTGCAGCCGCTATCTGGTTTTTCTTTGGTCCCAAGGCCATCTCCTTCCTGACCTTAAGTTTTTTCTTCTCTGTCGGACTGCATCCCTTAGGTGGAAGATGGATTCAGGAACACTACCTGGTTCATAACGATGAACAGGAAACATACAGTTATTATGGTCCTCTCAATAAAGTTGCTTTTAATGTAGGTTATCACAACGAACACCACGATTTTCCATCTGTTCCCTGGAATAAACTTCCTCAGATCCGGCAGCAGGCGCCTGGCTTTTATAATTCACTGGTGTATCATACTTCCTGGACTCGCTTATTCCTTCGTTTTCTCTTCGATCGGGAGATCTCGCTTTTTTCAAGACTGGTTCGGAAGAATCGCGGAAGCGTAAAACTTTCTGACGAATCTACTCCTGATCTTAAGGAGAAAGAATCTGTTGTAGGATGAAGTGGGAGAGAAGTTAAACTTCAATCTTCAGAGCCTTCAGTTTTTAGTTATTGATTATTTTGTTTGTGAAGAGATTCGTTAGCCGCAGTCTTTTCGTATAGTCTTTGGCACTTGCTGGCGTCGAGGCTAACAGGAAATTTCTAATCAATTTTGCTTTGGTTTTTTGAAGTAATTTCCTAACAGGCAGTCATCCTTACTGGTTAGATATTTTTGGAGAGATTGCCTAGAGGCAGTCAGTCTTTACTAATTAGATTTTTTTGGAGAGATTTTTTTTAACGCATTCAGTTTTTACTGGTTGGTTTTTTTCTTTTTCCACTTTTGGCATTGCCCCAAAAGTGGAGCAAAAACTCTAGGCAATCCGAATGGCTCCGCCCGGATTGCCGGCCGCGGCACA
>JBJMLU010000014.1:0-20145 GCA_045805145.1 Flavisolibacter sp.
CGGGGGAACACAGCGCCCTTGGCATCTTCGAATTAAAGATATACGAACATGAAACTGCTCGATACCTGTAGTGAACTGTATTCTTTAAGGCCAGACTGCTTAGTATAACGTAAGATCGACACAAGCTTTGGTCAACCGTTGTGCCGCGGCCGGCAATCCTTCCGCACCTGCGGGATTCGGATTGCCTAGAGCTTTTGCTCCACTTTTGGGGCAATGCCAAAAGTGGAAAAAGAAAAAAACCTAACCTCTAAGAAATGACTGCCTTAAAAAACACTCTCTTCAAAAAATCTAATCGGTAAAGAAGGACTGCCTCGGAAGAAATCTCTTCAAAAAAATCTAATCAGTAAGGAAACCTGCCTTCAGAAAGACTTCAATATAACGAACCCCTAAAGGAGTGATGGCCTTCATGGAAACTTCCTTCAAGCAAATCTTTTGAAAAATCATCATTATGGACCCGCAAAATATTTGGCCGTCAGGCCCCGAGCGCCAATAAAATCAAAAAGACCAATGTACAAGTGATACAAGCTTCGAAGCCTGAAAGTGAACTGACGCTTATTTCAACATGAAGAAAAGCAAGACCTGAAAATATATTTTCATTTCAGTCTCACTGAGCCATATCATCCGTGATGTGCTTTTTACGCAAAGGACTATACTCCCTCTTGTAAAGAAGCTCATAATATTCTTCCGCCATTCGATTGCTGTCAAATTGGATCTGCACATCCCTCATTCCGTTTTTGACAATCTGTCTCCAGGTACCATAATCTTCATAATACAAGGGAAGAATCTGATGGTTCAACAAATCATAGACCTGGTCCAGGTCATATTGATCCTGCTCCTGCACCGACATGTTGGCGTAATCTGCAGTGGGCACCACAAAGCCGTTATTGCCATGATGCACAAACTCAGGAATCCATCCATCATTGGTGGAAAAATTAACTGCACCATTCATGGCTGCCGTCATGCCGCTGGTGCCTGAAGCCTCGCGGGGAACGCGGGGGTTATTGAGCCAGCAATCAGCAGCCTGCTTCAGTCTTTTAGAAAGTCCAAGTTCATATCCAATGAGCACGGCAACATTCTTATATCCCTTGCTCAATTGCACGAGATGATTAAATTCAGAGATTGCCGGATAATCTACCGGATAAGGTTTTCCAGCCCAGATGATCTGGACCGGGTATTTTGTATTGTGGAGCAGCGCTTCAAATCGTTCCTTGTCGCTGGTAATGAGACTGGCTCTCTTGTATCCTGCGAAGCGTCGGGCCCAAACAATGGTAAAAACATTGGGATCAAAAATCTTTCCCGTCTGATCAGCAACAATTTCAAACGCCCTTTTCTTCATCCATTTTTTCCTGTCATCAAAATTCCAGTCATTGCCTTCTTCCCTTGCTTTGTACAGGGCCTTGTCCGACCAGTAGCGCCAGTTCTGTGCATTGGTAATGGAAAGAATCGGACATATATTTTCATACTTCTGCCACATGTGTCTCGATACCTCACCATGCAACTGTGATACGCCATTGGCAATCCGGGCAAAACGGAGTGCAGCCAGAGAATGATTGAACTGGTCGTCGGGCATTCCGGTAAGTGCTCTTGTTTCTTCCACCGAAAGTCCGCAGAAATAACTCATTTTGTGGCAAAGGAAGATGTCGTGCTTTTCATTGCCTGCTTCTTCGGGTGTATGTGTTGTGAATACCAATCGCTTTCTTACTTCTTCTAAGTTGCGGTTGTATTTCTGATAAAGATAAAATGCTGCTGAAAGTCCATGCGCTTCATTGAGGTGATAGACTTCAGGCTTGAACCCGATCACATCCAGGAGTTTTGCCCCACCCACTCCCAATAAAATAAATTGAGCAACTTTGGTAGCTACGTTGGCATCATAAAGCCGGTGCGTGATAGTCTGCGAAATATAATCGTTCTCGGGAATATCGGTGGTCATTAAAAACAAAGGAGCCGAATTGAACACCTGAGGCGGCAGGTACATCACTTTCACGCGAACCGGATGTTCGTGAATGGTGATCTCAAAATCGATCCCTGTATCTTCTAGAAAACTGTAGATCTTTTCCATCCAGGTTACCTGGAGGGTTTGGTCCTGATTGCGTGCCTGATCGTAATAACCGTATTTCCAAAGAATGCCGATACCTACCAGGTTTTGGCGAAGTTCATAAGCACTGCGCAAATGTGATCCGGAAAGAAAGCCAAGTCCTCCGCTATAGATTTTGAGCGGTTGGTGAATGGCAAACTCCATGGAGAAATAAGCTACTCTTTTGACATAGCGTTCATCAACCGGGTATGGTATCTTGAAGGAAGAAAAATCCATTAGCTTGATCGTTTATGGCAGCGCAAAGTAAGGAATTATAGACAATGTGTAGATATGACACATCCAAACCAAGGGTTATTTCTTTTTTGAAGAAGTTTTAGACCTGGGTTCTTTCTTTCGGTTAAACGTTCCATCAAATACACAATTCACACCTCGGTGCGAGCCACATCCTTCAACTTCTTTCACTGTAACCGAAGAAGGACTGAATCGAAAATTAAGCACGCAGGGATCACCACCCTGGCGGTAAATGGCCGTGGTTGGAGAAGTAAGCAACACATCGCCTTTCAGTTCTCCCGTGCAGGCCCCGTCTTCCTGGTCAAGATGCATGAATAACATCAACTGGTTGGGATGTCTTCCATCTCTGACGGAAACAAAATTTTTTTTATCCTTTCCGTAGTCGGCTGAATAATGGTTTTTGCGCGGAAGTGTATCAATGGGATTGATCACTTCACGGTTGTCATCGTTGAGGGGATTGGTGAGAATGAGAACGAAATGGGTATTCGGACTATAATCATATACTTCCCTTCCTTCTGCAATAGAGTTGTCGGGTTTTTTCTGAATGGTGCTCTTGACAATGCTCAACGATTTATCAATACTGCTTAATTGAGAAGTGGAAGGATCATTATCCGGAACAAGGAAGGGAAGAACGTCTCCAAATTCGTCCTTATTGAAAGCCATGATCAGCGCTATTTTTTTAGAACCGCTGATGGCTTTTACCAGGTAGTAGCTCGTTCCTTTTGAACCTTTCAGGCTTACCATGGCAACGTAGCGAGGCTTGCTTCCCTTTCCGAATAATTTTGTTTGCAGACTATCAGAAATAAATGAAGCGAATCCCGGAGAACGGATAATCGCGGTGTCTTTATTCCTGGCCAAGCCTGTATCTGAGAGAGCAAAAGGTGGATTGATCTGTTTGAAAATTCCGGAAAACTGATCGAAAGAAAATCCTTCGTCCGTTGTGCCCTTCTTCTTATTGCCACAGGCAACAAGAATACAGACTACTAAAACAAAGCCAATCTTTGTCATAACCGGGTATTTGTGTCAAAGTAAAGAAAAAATGCAGGATCCGATGGGCTTGTGGAAAATTTAAAAAGATTATTTAGATTTGTCTAAATTTTAAATTAGGCCTGCTTGAATTATACAACGAGTGAAGAAAATTATCTCAAGGCCATCTTCCACCTGCAGTCGGGAGATGGAAAAGTGACGACCACCGTGCTTGCCGACAAACTTCAGACACGTCCGGCCTCTGTGACCGACATGATGAAAAAACTCCACGCAAAAAAATTGTTGCACTACAAGCCCTATTATGGATTCTCTCTCAGCGGTGAAGGAAGAAAGATCGCTCTTCTGGTGATCCGCCGCCACCGTCTCTGGGAATATTTTCTTTCTGAAAAACTGAAGTTCGGATGGAATGAAGTGCATTCGTTTGCAGAAGAACTGGAACACGTCAGCAGCAAGGAACTGATCGACCGTCTCGATGAATTCCTGGGACATCCATCATTTGATCCCCATGGCGATCCCATTCCGGACAGCCGGGGAAAAATAAAAAATGTGAACAAGATCTCCCTGTTACAATTACCATTTCATCAGTCTGCAGAAGTATGCCAGGTCACCAACCAGTCCGAGGAATTACTGGAGCTCTTACAACACAAGCATATTGGCATTGGCACGAAACTGGAAATCAGAAAACGATTCGGGTTCGATCAATCATTGGAACTTAAAGTAAAGAACAACATCATTACGGTCAGCGAGCAGCTGGCACAAAACATATTCGTATCGTATGAACCAGTCACATAATTATCATTCGCTGAGCGAGGTCCATCAAAGCATTGACACCACTGCGCGGCACAAACCTGTTTGGAAAAGGGCCCTGTCTTTTTTTGGTCCGGCCTATCTGGTGAGCGTGGGCTATATGGATCCGGGCAATTGGGCGACTGATCTGGCAGGAGGCAGCCAGTTTGGATACCAATTGCTTTGGGTTTTGCTTATGAGCAATCTGATGGCCCTGTTGCTGCAAAGCCTTTCTGCAAGGCTTGGAATTGTTCGTGGACGCGACCTGGCGCAGGCCAACAGGGAAACCTATCCCAGATATATCAATCTCTGTCTTTATGTTCTTGCTGAAATTGCGATTGCTGCCTGCGATCTTGCCGAAGTGTTGGGCATGGCCATTGGCATTCAATTGCTCTCCGGAATTCCTCTTCTCTGGGCCGTGTTGATTACAGTGCTTGACACATTTTTGTTGTTGTTGTTGCAAAGACTCGGAATGCGAAAGATGGAAGCATTCATCATTTGCCTGATTGCCATCATCGGCTTTTCTTTTCTTGCAGAAATACTCATGATCAAACCACACCCCCAGTTTGGAGAGATTGCAAAAGGATTGATACCTACCATTCCCGGTAAGGCCGCTTTGTACATTGCAATTGGGATCATTGGTGCCACAGTGATGCCTCATAATTTATACCTGCATTCTGCCCTGGTGCAAACAAGAAAAATAAAAAGAACTAATGGCGGCATAAAAAGAGCCTTGAAATTAAATTTTATCGACAGCACCATTGCACTCAATATGGCTTTCTTCGTGAACGCAGCCATTCTCATTTTAGCTGCTGCTGTTTTTTTTACTTCAGGACATCGCGAAGTGGCGGAGATCAAGGAAGCGCACCAATTGCTCGATCCCCTCATTGGATCGAAAATGGCTCCTTACCTTTTTGCAATTGCACTCATTGCAGCAGGACAAAGTTCCACTGTTACAGGAACGCTCGCCGGACAGATCGTAATGGAAGGATACCTACAATTGCGCATCAATCCATGGATGCGAAGATTGATGACCCGTGTCATTGCCATTATTCCTGCAGTGATTGTGATTCTGGTCAACGGAGAACAAAACATCAACAGTTTACTGGTGCTAAGCCAGGTGATATTGAGTCTTCAACTTGGTTTTGCCATCATTCCATTGATTCATTTTGTCAGCGATAAAAAGACTATGGGTGTTTTTGCCATCAAGCCCCTGGTGCAGGTATCGGCCTGGCTGATCACGGCCATTTTGATTTATCTGAATATCCGCATGGTGATGGAGCAGGCAGACGCTTATTTTTCACAAGGCGACCACGTATTCTGGAAGATCATGATCGTTGTGGGAGCTGTGCTTTTTATTTTCCTTTTGTTGTTCGCACTCATTTATCCAATGGTCAATAAAACCAGCAGGGAAGTTTCTTTGCAGGTGCATAAAGGACCGCCAACCATCGGCGAAATTCAGCTTCCAGTTTATCACCGCATTGCTGTTGCCCTTGATTTTAGCGAGAGAGACGAACAACTCATTGCACATACCATGCGTCAGGCAGACAAACTTACCAGGATCATCCTGATTCATATCGTGGAAAGTGTATCTGCGCGCGTGCTTGGAACAGAGGCCGACGATTTCGAAACCAGGAAAGACCAGGAGAAGCTGGATGGTTATGTTCAGTATCTGAAAGAAAAAGGTTTCGAAGCAGAAAGCAGGCTGGGATTTCAAAACCGCAACAAAGAAATTCCAAGATTGGTAAGAGAATCTTCTGCAGAACTACTGGTGATTGGTGCACATGGCCATAGCGGCGTGAAGGACTGGTTCTATGGAGAAACCATTGACGTAGTGCGTCACCAGCTGCGGATACCGGTGCTGATTGTAAATGGATGAGAGAATTCGTAGAGGTCAACCGACGGTCAACCGTCAACAGCATTGAACGACGAAGCGGATATTCTGTCCTGAGTCGGTTATTAAATCAAAAGATAAATGTCAAAATAAAGCCGGTTCATTGCGGGTCAATTAGTTTTATGTGTAAAACCTGGTATTTGATCTTACAAACAGTCTTTATTTTTATTTTCTAGATCCTGTCGGATCAACTATTTTCTTGTCAAGCCCCTTTTGTTTGTAGAGGGGCATTGCCAAGAAAATATTTATTAAGGAATCTGTAAGACAATTTTAGACTTGCCGTACACTGTCTGTAAGGTCAAATACTAACTATTACATATAACGTGAAGGCAAGTACATAGCTAAGACATGCACTCGAATTAAGGTAAACTTCGAAACCTCTGAACGTCATTGCGAGCGAAGCGAAGCAATCCCCCTAGCAACCTGTAATGCTAACCGCCCTGTAGTTCACCGACTCTGAACTCTTAACTCTGAACTTTGAACTGCCGACTCCGAACTCCGAACTCTCTTTACCTGCTCATTAAACTTTTACATTATCTTAAAGTCAGCCTTAATCAAACCTTCTTATGCGCACTATTTTGTTCCTCAGTGTGGTGGCTGCTTTACTTTTCAGCTGTCAGAGAGAGCCGGGTGTTACGCTTTCTGCAAACCGCACATCAAACGACACCGGTAATTTGCTGATAAAGACGGTAGTTAAATATGCCGGCGCCGCAACCATAAATGATTTCAGTTATGATCAGAATAAGAAAATTGTTCTAAAGCTTACAGAGACTACGGATAACCTTAGCGGTGCAAAACAGTCTTCCTCCATTAACTTCTACCGTGATGACAAAGGCCGCGTTTTCAAGATAGCGCGCAAGTATGACCAACCCTCCCACGATAGCATTTTTACTTTTAATTTTTATGAGAGCAATGCTTCGGACCGGCTCGTTTACTCAAAAATTATAGACGCACCAACTGGACAAACCTCGATTGACAGTATTACTTATCAATATAATTCAAACGACCAGATCGTTAAGACCACCCACTATCTTTATTCGCCAAACCAGCAGGCAAGCGGCGCAGATAGTTATTATATATGGGACTATGACAGCAAAGGCAATTTGGTTCAAATGCGTCAATATTCCAACAAGGCCGGCAGCTTTGAACTGGCCATCACTTACCAGTTTAAATATGATGACAAGATCAACCCTGCTGTTACTGAAACCAGCCTTTTAGAATATAACTGGTATGAGGCAGTATCACCCAATAACCTGATTGAACAAAAAAATATTTATCCTGGCCAGCCCGATGAAGTGCTTACTACAAATTACCAATACAGGTCGGATGGCAGGCCAACTGCAGCAAGTTTTACAGGCGTCGGCAATTCTTTCCAAACCAGTTACTATTACCAATGAACAGAGGAGCTTAGATATGCTTAGAGCAGTGAGAACGAGCGGTGAGCCGCGAGAATCGAGCTTCGAGATAGAGCGTAATCCGACTGTCTGGTATTTGACAGGTAGTTAAAATATTGACCGAATTAAATAATATTCCAACAAATAATCGACCAGAACAGACCATACTATAAAAACACAGCTTTCGCCTAAGGCTAGTTCAAAGAAAAGCTAGCAGCTCACAGCTCATCTCAAATCAACCACTTCCACACCAGGATGCTTTGATTTATCGAAAGTAAAATCAGAGTCGGTGACGCTCACAGCGGGTTTCATGCCAGTGATGGTATAGCTGTACCGGCCACCTGTTTTTTCAAGAAAGCGCGCACTGTAAATGCTGTTGGTTGATTTATCTACCCAGAGATATACTTTGTGAAAAGGGCGGGTTTTGTCCGTTGGTGTGAGTTCAATTTCCTGAACATGCTTTCCAGACTGGGTTTTTTCGCCGTTGAATTTGTAATAAAAATCCTTGTCGTAAAAATTGGTGAGAAGTTTTTGAGGAGTCATTGCAGAACCCGATGCGTCAACCGTATTCACTGTTACTTCATTCGCTGATTTATCATAGTTCCAAACTGTTTTCCCGTCCGAATAGATCTCCATTCCATCCATGTTCACGCGGTATTTATTGCCCTTCATGATCACGGTTCCTTTCTTGGTGGAGAGGGCTTTGCCCTGCGCATTTTCCACCTGGTAAGTAAAGCTTGCCTGCGGTGATTTATAGGTCCTGAACTTGGTGCTCACTGCATCGAGTATCTTCTTTGCTGCGGGATCATTGGTAGTAGGATTTTTGTCGCTCTGTGCCTGAGCAGCCATTACACAAAATGCCAGTCCAGAGAGCACAAGTATTTTTTTCATCAGTGTGTCAATTTGAGTGGTTACAAAGATAACTGTTACCGCTCTCTTGGAAGGTTCAGGAGAAGGCTTGTTTAATGTGCAAAGCTTTCTTAACGTTAGCTTAGTGTTTCCAGGTATTCCTGCAGATCACCCTCGGTTTTGATCAATACTTCCCTTGCCTTGCTGCCCATATTCGGACCAACCACACCAGCAGCTTCCAATTGATCCATCAAGCGGCCTGCACGGTTGTAACCAAGTTTCATTCTTCGCTGCAGAAGAGAAGTTGAACCAATCTGGTTTTGAACAATCAGGCGGGCTGCATCTTCAAACAAAGGATCACGATCTGCAGCATCGAAATCTTTTCCTTCCAGTTCTTTTTCATCAATGTATTCAGGAAGCATGAAGGCCAGGGGATAACCACGCTGGTCAGAAATGAATTCAACGATCTTTTCCACTTCAGGAGTGTCTACAAAGGCGCATTGCAATCTTGTAAGCTCGCCATTGTAGGAGATCAGCATGTCTCCTTTTCCAATAAGCTGCTCTGCGCCGCCTGCATCGAGAATGGTGCGTGAATCTATTTTGGAGGAAACCTTGAAGGCAATGCGAGCCGGAAAATTGGCCTTGATGGTACCGGTGATAATATTTACAGAAGGACGTTGCGTAGCGATGATCAGGTGAATTCCTACGGCACGCGCCAGCTGCGCCAATCGGGCAATGGGCATTTCCACTTCCTTTCCGGCCGTCATGATCAGGTCTGCAAATTCATCCACCACCAATACAATGAACGGAAGATATTGATGTCCTTTCTGTGGATTCAGTCTTCTCCTGGTGAACTTGTCATTGTACTCTTTGATGTTCCTTGCACCTGCTTCTTTCAACAAATCATAACGGTTGTCCATTTCAATACAAAGTGCATTGAGGGTATGGATTACTTTTTTGGTATCGGTGATGATGGCATCTTCTTCTCCGGGTAGTTTGGCCAGGAAATGTTTTTCGATATGACGATACACACTCAGTTCCACTTTTTTTGGATCAATGAGTACGAACTTGAGTTGAGAAGGATGTTTTTTATAAAGCAGTGAAACCAGGATGGCATTGAGTCCAACCGACTTCCCCTGACCCGTGGCACCGGCCATTAAAAGGTGGGGCATGCTGGTGAGGTCCACAATAAAATTTTCGTTGTCTATCTTCTTTCCAATGGCGATGGGCAGACTGTGGTTGTTGTGTACAAATTTTTCAGAAGCAAGAAGCGTCTTCATGCTCACCACGGTCTTTTTTACATTGGGTACTTCAATACCAATGGTGCCTTTCCCCGGAATGGGTGCAATAATGCGGATGCCCAGTGCAGCAAGGCTCAGGGCAATATCATCTTCGAGGTTCTTAATTCTGGAAATACGCACGCCTGCTGCAGGAACAATTTCATAGAGGGTTACTGTTGGACCAACCGTCGCGCTGATCTTCTGGATAGTGATGTCATAATTTTTCAGCGTATTGATGATCTGATTTTTGTTGGCCTCCAGTTCGGCAGGATCCTGAACAATCTTTTCACTGCCATGTGTTTCCAGCAAATCGATCTTCGGATATTTATAGTCTCTCAGATCAAGTGTAGGTTCATAAGGAGGAAGGTCACTGTAATTTTTTTCTTCTGCAGATTCTTGTTCTTTTTCTTCGGCTGTTTTTATTTCCAGTTCCAGTTCTTCTTCCAGTTTTTTCGATCGTTTTTTCGGAGCGGGCTCAGTTATTTCTTCCTGCGGAACGATGTGCTCTTCCTGGTGAAGGATTTCGTGGGCAATTTCTTTTTCGATGATGGGCTGGTTTATAGAGAGCTCTTCTTCCTCATCTTTCTCTGTGAGGCTGAGTCCATGATCTTCTTCCCTGTCGTTCATGTTGATGATCATGGCGCCTTCTCCTTTCATATGATTTCCTTTTTCAGAAAGCTCACCCGAAGCATAAAGATCATTGATGGTGGCCCCTGTTGGCACAGCTTCCTCAGTTTCGTCGGTTGCTGGTTCGGGTGTGGCTGTTCGCAGTTTCCATTCAGGAACCTGAAAAGAAGGATTGAACTGCCAGATCAGATACGATATACCTACAACAAGAAGCACCGCTGCCGTTCCAATCATTCCCAGAAAACCAATGAGCCAGTTGCTGATCATATCGCCTACCGCTCCGCCCCAATAAAAGGAGGCGGCATGTGCCGGAAAAATAAATCCCAGAGTAGTGGAAGCAATGACCAGTCCGAAGGTGACATATTTCAGGTTGCGGGAAATTGAAAAGACTTTTTTTCCAAAGACCAGGTTCACTCCCAGTACAAAAAAGAAAGTGCAGAAAAGAAAAGAAGCCAGTCCAAATCCGTTATTGATCAATCCATAGGACACGTAGGCTCCGAGCCGGCCCAACAGATTGGACACATGGTTTTCCCTTCCCGTATCAAAGAGAAAAGAAATGCCCTTTCTTACCTGCGAATTATCTTCTTCCCAGGTAAAGAGGTAGGAAATAAAAGCTATGAACAAAAAAATGGAAACGAGGAGCGATACGGTACCGATGATCTTCCAGGTCCTTTCATCGCGAGCTATTTTCTTCAGGTCTAGTTTTTCCTGGCGGTCGCTCTTGAATTTTTGGGCAGAAGGCTTTGTTCCTTTTTTTGGTTTTTCTGCTTTCTCAGATTTTTCCGGTTTTTCAGCAGCAACTTTAGGTGTGGATTTTTTCAGCTTGTTAGCCATAAAACAAAGATAATGATCCCATTCGATCAGGTTCAGGCCGGAGGCCGGCAGGCCGGAAATATAGGTTTATTTTTTCAGCACAGCAACCAGGAAAAGAATCCAGCCCAGGATGAAGAGCAATCCGCCAATCGGCGTCATGATGCCGATACCGGTAGACACCACTTTATTCATGGCCTTGAAGGATGCAATGAGGTATAAGGAGCCAGAGAAAAAAACGATTCCGCCAATAAAAAGAAATCCCGCATAGCTTGAAAAATGATTGGACACGCGGTCAGCAAGCAGTCCGAGTACCAGAAGGGCCAGGGCATGATACATCTGGTATTGCACGCCGGTTTGATAGATCCCTACGGTTTCGGCGTCCACCAGTTTTTTCAGTCCGTGTGCGCCAAATGCGCCCAGTGCTACAGCAAGTCCTGCGAGTATGGTACCGGTGACCAGAAAAAGTTTGTGCACGTTAAGCATTTGCATGAAAGATCTTTGATACTAAATTGTCCAGGCTCAGGTTTTCTTCCGGCAAAATAACGTTGGCCTGCTGATAAAAAATTTTTCTGCTCGAATATTTTTTAATGATGTATGACTTCAGCTCTGCATCCGCTATGTTTTTGATCAGCGGCCTTTTGTCCTTTTCCTTCACCAGTCGCTGGTACAGGCTCTCGGTGCTGGTGTTGAGCCAGACAACAATCCCCTGTTTTTTCAGATAATCAATATTATTGTAAAAACACGGGGTTCCGCCGCCGGTAGCCATAATAAAGCTCTCATGATTTTCGGAAAATAAATGAAGCAGGTCTTTTTCCAGCAATCGAAAATATTCTTCTCCTTGTTTTTCAAAAATCTCCGGGATAGGAACGCCTGTATGTTCCGTGATCTTGTCATCCAGGTCGACCAGAGGCATTCTAAGTTTTTCACTGAGTAATTTGCCCCAATGCGTTTTTCCGCTTCCCATAAATCCGATCAAAAAAATTTTCATTGCCGATTCAATAACAATAAAAGATTTAAAGAAAGATTTTCTTCAATAGAGCTCAAACAGGGTTTTCATTTAAATGCATTCAAGCCCGTAACGTCCATTCCCGTGATCAACAGATGAATATCGTGTGTGCCTTCATAAGTAAGTACACTCTCTAGGTTCATCATGTGTCGCATGATGCTGTATTCGCCGGTGATGCCCATTCCTCCCAGTATTTGTCTTGCATTGCGCGCTATATCGGCCGCGATCTCACATGAATTTCTTTTTGCCATGGATACCTGTTGCGGTGTGGCCCTTCCTTCATTCATCAATACGCCCAGCCGCCAGTTGAGCAACTGCGCCTTGGTGATTTCCGTGATCATCTCAGCAAGTTTTTTTTGCTGAAGCTGAAATCCCCCAATGGGCCGGTCAAACTGAATTCTTTCCTTGCTGTAGCGAAGTGCAGTATCATAACAGTCCATGGCAGCACCCAGTGCACCCCAGGCGATTCCATACCTTGCCTTGGTGAGACAACCGAGTGGTCCCTTGAGTCCTTTTACATTCGGAAAAATATTTTCTTTTGGAACCTGGACCTGGTCAAATACCAGCTCCCCTGTTGCAGATGCCCTGAGGCTCCACTTTCCATGGGTGGTGGGTGTCGTGAATCCTTTCATTCCACGCTCCACCATCAATCCTCTGATCTCTCCGGCTTCGTCTTTGGCCCAAACCACTGCCACCTGCGCGAAGGGAGCATTCGAGATCCACATCTTGCTTCCATTGAGGACCACATGATCACCCGAATCTTTAAAATTGGTGAGCATGCCTGCGGGGTTACTACCATGATCGGGTTCCGTAAGTCCAAAACATCCCAGCCATTCTCCACTGGCAAGCTTTGGAAGAAATTTCTTTTTTTGTTCCTCGCTTCCGTAAGCATAGATGGGAAACATCACCAGGGAGCCCTGGACCGAAGCGGTGGAACGAACGCCACTGTCGCCCCTTTCCAGTTCCTGCATCATCAGCCCATAACTGATATAATCGAGTCCGCCGCCTCCATATTCGTGCGGAATGGTAGGACCAAAACAACCAAGGTCACCTAGTTGTTTAATGATCTGTGTTGGAAATTCTGCCCTTTGCGCATAGTCTTCTATGATAGGTGAGATTTGCTTTTTCACATAATTGCGAACCGTTTCGCGAATCAGCTTGTGCTCTTCGGAAAGCAGTTCATCCACCAGAAAATAATCAGGCGATTGAAATTGATCTGTAGCCATGCGGACAAATGTAGGAATTAAGGTATTAAGGTATTGGGGTATGAGGGAGGAATTGGGAATTGGGAATTGGGAGAGACGAGGTTACTATGAAATCATCAGTCTGTGAAATCCTTACTTGATCTTGTCATCGGTGTTATGGAGAAAGTAGAGTGTGAGTTGTTGGATTGATATTTTGTGATCGGCAAAACTGAGGGCTTTTAAACTGAAGACTGCCTGCGTGGTTCACTGCGGTTGATGGTTGACCCTGAGGACTGTCCGTATGGACCGACTTCCCTTATCAATGATCATTTTTCCGGAATCTCGTCTCTATTATTTTAGACTGTTCGGGGGTGAGGGAGGAAGTTTTTTTCAAAACATCAAGGAAGTAATTTACTTCCTGTTTGGTAGCGGGACATCCGGCATTTTCCCCGGGTCTCATTTGTGAATCTGCGAGCAGGCTACCTTCTTCATCAAATACGAGCCAGTAGGGAATGCCTTCATTGTCATCGCCGCCGTACTTGGTGTACATGGCCATACCTCCCGGGTTTTCCCTGTCTTTATTTTTTTCTGTCTCCTGGATGGTGAGATGAACGACCACATAATTGTTCCGGAAAAATTCCCTGCAGGAAGCATCGGCCATAGAGCTATCCATGACATGACACCAGACACACCAGGAGGCCTGGAACAAAATGAAAATCTTCCGGTGCGAACGTACTGCTTCCTGTTTTGCCCTTTGAAATATTGAATGGGCCGTAGGTGTCTCCTGGGCCTTTATATTCCCAATAATTAAAAAAAGCAAAATCAAAAACAAAGCTCGCTTCATAATTTAAAGTCGTTAGTCTTTTATTCAGGGCACGATGTCCACTATTGTATTCTATTCACTATTCACTATTCACTATTCACTATTCACTATTCACTATTGACCATTCACGATTCACCATTCACCCTCCTCACTTTTTCGCTGCAAACACCTGGGTCCACAGATCTCCGGACCGGGCTACCGCCATTTCTTTAAAATCCTTGCTCATGATGTTCCTGCAATGGCCAGGACTGTGCAACCAACCATCCACCACTTCATCTTCCGTTTTGTAACCCTGTCCTATATTCTCGCCATAGTTTCTCCAGGTGTATCCTGCATCTTCAATCCTCATTCCCGCAGTAGAAGCATCAGAACCCGTATGAGCAAAATATTTGTTCTTCATCATGTCATTGCTGTGCGCCAGGGCAGCAGCCTCCAACTGATTGTTCCAACCAAGAGCAGGTACCGCAGCATACCAGGTATCCCCACAAGTACAACCTTTGGCCCTTGCTTCATTTATCAATTTAATTATGCGCGTTTTATTAACGGGCGACGCCTTTCCTGTCGAAGAATTATTCTTATCCTGAGCTTGGGCAGACAGAACCACGAGTCCCAGGACGGCCACCATAAAATGTTTCATAAAATAAACACTATAACCGGGGCTTAGCCGCCAATATTGCGCCACGTTCCGTTAAAATTTTGATCTGCCAAAGGATTTAAAACTAGCTTCTCTTTTTTCCCGTCTGTTCGGTCTCACGGTCCATCTCGGTAATATTCACCGGGTGTTGCCAGTCGCCGAGCAGATACTCACTAAAATAGTCGGCCATCTTCCAGAAAAAATATTCAGTCATGTCGCCATAACCATGACGCTGACCAGGAAGAAGCAAGATATCGAAACGTTTATTGGCCCTGATCAGGGCATTGATCATGCGAATGGTGTTGGCCGGGTGCACGTTGTTGTCAATATCACCCGTGGTCAGCAATAAATGTCCTTTGAGATTTTTTGCCAGGTCTGGATTCTTATCGATGCTGTATGTAAAGCTGGTATCGCCTTTTTCTCCAACTGACTCACGAACACCGTGGTGCTTTTCACTCCACCAACGGTTATAAATGCTGTTGTCGTGGTTGCCAGAGGAAGAAACAGCCACTTTGAAAAAATCGGGATACACCAACATAGCAGCCGTGCTCATGAAACCTCCGCCCGAGTGACCATAGATGCCTACGCGATCAATGTCGATGAAAGGATAACGGTCCGCCAGCTGTTCTACTGCTGCTTTTTTGTCGGCGAGTCCATAGTCGCGCAGATTTCCATATCCATAATTATGATACCATTTGCTGCGACTGGGATTTCCTCCGCGGTTGCCCACCGTAACCACTACAAAACCCAATTGAGCGAGACGATCCACACGATCCATTGCGCGGCTGAAAGATTTGTTTACAGCCTCGGTTTGCGGACCGGGATAAACGTATTCGATGATGGGATATTTTTTTGTTGAATCGAAATCAAAAGGTTTGTACATCACACCATAAAGGTCGGTGATGCCATCATCAGCCTTTACCTTGAACACCTGTGGAAACTTATAGCCAGATGCAAACAGCGAAGAAAGGTCGGTTGTTTCCAGTTCCATGATCTTTTTTCCTTCACTGTTGTACAGGATAGAGCGCGGAACAGAATTGACCTTCGAATAATTATCCACGAAATAACTATTGTTGTCATTCATCGAAGGACCATGTTCAAACTCACCAGGGTTGAGCAAACGCAATCCGCTCCCATCAAAGTTTACGCGGTATAAATGCAGGTAGTAAGGATCTTCATTGGCCTCCCGGCCATTGCCTGTAAAATACAAGACTCTTTTCTTTTCATCCACATTCACGATTTCTTCGCAGTGAAAAGCTCCTGAAGTGATTTGATTTTTCAGATTGCCCTTGCCATCATAAAGGTAAAAATGAGCCCAACCATCCCGCTCACTCCATTCAATGATCTCATTTCCGCCATTCACCAATCCTGGTCTTCTCACTTCCACGTAAGTATTCAACCGCTCGGGAATAATAGTTTTCACTTCATCATTCTGGATATCCACGGTGCACAGGTCAATGCGTTTGAGATCGCGGCTGCTTCTGGTAAAATAAAACTGGTCGTTGGTTCCCAGCCAGATCAGTGGTCTCCAGTCGTCATCGCGGGTGTTTGCTGCATTGGGCGCATTCCATACATTGATGTCCTGGTCCTTGAACTGTTTTACATTGAGCTCTTTAAAACTCTTTGAAGCGTTGTCAAAAAGCAACACGTAGGCAATGGGCGCATCTTTTTCGCCTGGCATCCAGTATTTATAAGTTTCAATTGTAGGTCTTGGTTCAGAAAGGCTGTTGATCACCCAAAGGTCTTTTACTGCGCGGGCATCGGTGCGCACAAGGGCAAAATGTTTGGCATCGGGCGACCAGTAAACCAGTGCCGGCTTTCTTTTGTTCTTGTTCTTTTCCTTGTCTACATTATTTTCTCCACCGCCACCAAGGGTACCTTCATTGCCATAGCTGAAAAATTCCGTTCCATCTTTGGTGATCGCCGTTTCATGGATGGTGCTGTCTTCTTCATTCTGTAGCGCTTTTTCATAATTGGTACGGTCCATCCAGTACAGGTTATAATTCCGGACAAAAAGAATGGTTTGTCCATCGGGCGAAACCGAGGCCCAGCGCGGATTGCGCTTGGGTTTGTGAAAATCAGAAAGCTGGACCAATTCTCCGCTATTGATGTTATATTCGAAATAATATCTTTTCTTTTCTGTTTTGGGTGGACTTCCTTTTTTGCCACTTGAATCTTTGATCACGGTGTCCTGAGTGCTTTGGACTTCAAACTGGATCCAGTTCTCATCTTTCACAAAGCGCATACTGTCGATATTGAGATGCTGTGCATCTATGGGATCTTTGACGATGCGTGTGAGTTCTGAGGCCAGCTTCGTATTGTCGAACAACAAACGTTTGTCTGCTTTTGAAGGATCGACGATATACCAGTTCTTTCCATTGGGCGTTTCATAAGTGTACCAGAACCTGTCAGATTTTTTTAACCAGTGCGGATCCACAGAGGTGCTGAAGACCATGCGGTCTATTTTCCTGGGCGCGAAGCGGGCAGCCATTTGGTAATTGGCTTTTGTGGGATTCTGTTGTGCCTGAAGACTGCAAAAAAATAAGATCATTCCTGTTACAAGGATCGTTGTTCTCATGTATGGTGACATTTATCGGCGGAAAATAATGATTCTGTGATTGATCAGGAAAAAAAGTTGATAGTTCATAGTTGGTAGTTGGTAGAAGAGAACTAGATGACGGATGACAACCAGAAACAAGAAACAATAAACCAGAAACCACTAATTATCTTCGCTTCATGACCCGGAAACAACTGGTTGAGCAGATTTTCAGCAAGCGTTCCTATCTCTGTGTGGGACTGGACACTGACCGAACAAAAATTCCCGAGCACCTGCGTTCTCATTCTGACGCAGTTTTTGAATTCAACCAGCAGATCATTGAAGCAACCAAGGATTATTGCGTTGCTTACAAGATCAACACCGCTTTTTATGAAGCAGATGGTTTAAAAGGCTGGGAAGTGATGGAAAGAACGGTACGCAATATTCCGCCATCGCATTTTATTATTGCCGATGCAAAACGTGGCGACATCGGTAACACTTCAGCCCAATATGCCCATGCTTTTTTTGAAAATCTTCCTTGCGATGCCATTACTGTAACTCCCTACATGGGATTGGATAGCGTGCGACCCTTCCTCGAATACAAAGACCGCTGGACCATTTTGCTTGCACTCACTTCCAATGCAGGGGCAGCTGATTTTGAATTGCAAAAATTAAATACCCAGACTGATGTCCTGGAAGAAGGCATGCATTTTCATAAGGAAAAAAGCAGTTTTTTGTATGAAGTGGTGATGCAAAAAGCAATGCAGTGGGGAACAGATGAAAACCTGATGTTCGTGGTGGGTGCCACACGTCCGGAAGAGTTCGAATCTATTCGCCGCTTATGTCCCGATCATTTTTTTCTGGTTCCGGGAGTCGGCGCACAAGGTGGAAGCCTCAAAGAAATTTCTGAAAAAGCCCTCATCAAAGATTGCGGCCTTCTGGTGAATGCCAGCCGCGCCATCATCTATGCTTCTTCCGGAGAAGACTTTGCCTATGCCGCCGGAAACGTAGCAAGAGACTATGCGGAAGAGATGGGAAATTATTTGAAGCGATTGGGTTGAGAGTTGTCGGTCGTCAGACGGTAATCTCCAGAGGTTCTCCGCGGTCTATTTTCTTTCTCTCTCCCGTTCCTCCTAATCTCCCATCCCACATCCCACATCCCACATCTGTTAATACAGGACTCTTTCCTTGTCTTTCAGGGGTTTTCTCCAGGAGAGGCCAATGACAGGACTGTCGAGAATTAACTGATAGTTTAGTGGATTGAGTGTATCAGTAACAGTGGTGTTGTGCACGTAGAGTTCAATTTGACAACTGTCCGAATCGGAACTGATGCCGGAGAGAACGGAAGAAGAATCTCCGAATGCTTCATATCTGGATGTATCGAGGCCAAGCTTGTCGAGCGCAGTACGAAGTGATTCTCCCAGCAAACAACTGTCATTGAATTCAATGTCCTTCGAATTGCAGTCAGGATAACCACCATGATGAGTGCTGGTTGAACTACATGCCGCAAGGGTTAGGACGAGAATGATTCCAGTGATCTTCATACTCCTTCTTTGAGCGGAACTGCTTTTTCGTTGAGGATGTTTTTGATGATGGAGCCAAAACGCCATACGTCCTCAAATGTATTGTAAAGTGGAACAGGTGCCACGCGAATTACATTGGGTTCTCTCCAGTCGGCTACCACACCCGCTTCAGTTAATGCTTCAAAAATCTGTTTTCCTTTCTCCAACATGAACATCGATACCTGGCATCCGTGTTCATTCTCTCCCTGTGGAGTGATCAACTCAATGCGTTTTTGTTTTTGATCGCCATTGATTTCATTCAGTAGGTAAAACAAATAGCCAGTGAGCAGTTTAGTTTTTCGCAATAGTCTTTCCATGCCCGCTTCCTGAAAAATTTCAAGCGCTGCGCGATGTGCTGCCAGTAAAAGTACAGGACCATTGCTTAGTTGCCATCCGTCTGCCGAAGCAATGGGTTGAAAAATCGGCTTCATCTCGAACCTTGTTTCTTTTTCATAGCCCCACCATCCAGCGAGCCGGGGAAGCTGTGTATTGACCGCATGTTTCTCATGAATATAAATGCCCGCAATACCGCCAGGACCAGAGTTGAGATATTTATAACTGCACCAGCAGGCAAAGTCCACCTTCCAATCGTGCAGGTGCAATTCAATATTTCCTGCAGCATGGGCCAGGTCAAAGCCCGCAAAAGCGCCTGCCTTGTGCGCGGCTTCCGCGATAGCTTTCATGGGCATCACCTGACCGGTGTAATAATTGATCCCACCAAAAAGAACCAGCGATAATTCATCTGCATTTTCTTTGATCGTGGAAACAATATCGTTGATGTGCAATGTCTGTTCTCCGGACCGGGGTTTCACTTCAATGATGACCTGACGGGGATCCAATCCATGAAGCCGAACCTGGCTATCGAGTGCGTACTGGTCGGAGGGAAAAGCCTTTGCTTCGCAAATGATCTTGAATCTTTTTTGATCGGGACGATAAAAACTGGCGAGCAACAGATGAAGGTTTACCGTGAGCTGACTCATGACCGAAATCTCGTTGGCCTGCGCACCAACTATGGGACAGAGCTGCCGCGAAAGTTTTTCATGATAGGAATACCAGGGATCGTCTCCATCAAAATGTCCTTCTACTGCTTTTTCTGCCCATACTTTGAGTTCCCGATCCATATAATCACGTGTTGACCTTGGCTGAAGTCCCAGTGAATTTCCCGTAAAATAAATGGTATCCCTTCCCTTTTTTTGCGGAATGAAAAATTTTTTCCTGAACTGCTTCAACGGATCCTGTTCATCCATTGACTGCGCATATTCCAGGGTATTCTCGTGATTCATTCTTCAAATGTACTGGGTTCGGGTGGAGTCTGGAAGTTAGGGGTTCGCGCAAACCTGCCTGCCGGCAGGTTTGCGTGAACCCCTATGTTCCGAACTCCATCAGATACTCCCGGTTCTTCCTCCATCCACTCTAATGCTTGTGCCATTGACGAAGGCGGCAG
>JBJMLU010000015.1:0-23675 GCA_045805145.1 Flavisolibacter sp.
AAGGTGTTACTTACGCAAAAACTTAAGAAGTATAATCGAAACAGTAAAGCATTTTCGATTTGGCGGTCATTGCGAGCGCAGCGCGGCAATCTCCTTGCAAGCGAAGCGAGCATCAGGTCCAGGACCGCCTCGCAGTACACACTCACAAGCAGTAAGGCGCTCAAACAGTGAAACCCAAGATCATTCATTAACATCATCGCATATCAAACTGCTCGATACCTGTAGTGAACTGTATTCTGTAAAGGCCAGACTGCCTAGTATAACGCAATCCCGAGACAAGCTCTCACTAACCTTTGTGCCGAGGCCCGGACGCGCGTCCCGTAGGCGGGATCCTTCAACTTTTTGCTCTACTTTTTCTTTCCAAGAGAAAAAGTAGAAAGGAAAAAAACTACCCGTAAGGAATGACCGCCGTTAAGAATCACTCTCCAAAAAATCTAACCACTAAGAAATGATTGCCATAAAAACACTCTCTTCAAAAAATCTATTCAATAAAGAATGAATGCCTCTGAAGAAATCTCTAATAAAACCAACAACTAAGGAATGACTACTTAAATAAATCCCTTCAAAAAGACCAGTAAGGAATGACTGCCTCTGAACAAATTCCCCGAGCGCTTCGCAATAAGGTCATAGACTTACCTGGTAAGAATTCTGCGGAACAAGGCGCAGGATCATGCTCAGGTTTGAAGAGGGCAGTAAGCTGAATCTATTGAGGTTGACTTCATTTCATGGAACAATCATCAGCTTCGCGTAATGAAGCATGATCTTCTTCTCGCCATTGACATCAAACCTGATCGTAGCTACAGGATTGTGTGTCGATCCTTCCAGACTAATGATCTGGCCAAATCCAAACTTCTGGTGCTCCACCCGCATCCCTACTTCGAGTTTGGAAATATCGCTGGGAACAAAATTGGCCGAAGGCACATGAGATACTTCTTTGGGCTTCGACTGTCCGCTCACAAGCGTAGCGACAAAACTTTTTTCTTTGGGTTCATTGCCCCCGCTTCCAAATCCACGCTGCATTCGTTCAAATGCACTGCCAGGAATAGATGAAGTCTGGTTCTTTACACCACCGCCGGCAAAACTCTTGTCGATGAATTCAAGAGGAATTTCATCAATGAAGCGGCTGTGTTCATTTTGTTGAAGCGTCCCGAATTTATACCGGGTGTTGGCATGACTGAGGTAAAGCCTTCCCTTCGCCCTGGTGATGGCTACATAAAAAAGCCTGCGTTCTTCTTCCAGTTCTTCACGCGTGTTGATGCTCATCGCATTTGGAAAAAGTCCCTCTTCGAGTCCGCCTACAAAAACAACTGAGAACTCCAGTCCTTTTGCTGCGTGAATGGTCATGAGCTTTACCGTGTCGGCATTGGGGTCTTTTTCGTCGGCATCGGTGAGCAGGGTAATTTGTTGCAGATAAGCAGAGAGGCTCTTGTCTCCCACTTCTCCACTTTCTTCGCTTAGTGGAGTTTCCGTGAATTCCTTGATGGAGTTGAGCAATTCCTGGACGTTCTCATAACGCTGAACGCCCTCTGTGCTTTTATCGTTGAACAATTCCTTTACAAAATTTGTTTGTTTGCCAACATGGAAGGCGAGATCATAGGCATTCCTGTTTCCCAGCATACTGTGGAAGCTGCGGATCATGAGTACAAACTCCTCGATAGAACTGAGCGTGCCTGACTTAAATCCAAACATCTGCGCATTTTCCAACACCTGCCACATGCTGATGTTATTTTCATTGGCGGCCAGTATGGCGCGGTCGATGGAAGTTTTTCCAATGCCACGAACAGGATAGTTGATGATACGCTTCAGGGCTTCCTCGTCGCGCGGATTGACGATCATACGGAGGTAAGCGATGTAATCCTTGATCTCTTTTCTTTGGTAGAAAGAAATACCTCCATAGATCGTGTAAGGTATGTTCATCCGCCGCAGACTTTCCTCGAACGACCTGCTTTGTGCGTTTGTGCGGTACAGTATGGCAAAATCTTTATTGTTGTAATGGTTGCGCAGCCTTTGTTCCTGGATGGCATCGGCTACAAACTTTCCTTCATCATTGTCGGTCATGGTTCGAACCAGCTTGATCTTTTCACCCGTGGCATTTTCAGTGAAGAGGGTTTTTGGAATCTGGCCCTTATTATTCTTGATCACTTCATTGGCGATGCTCAGAATATTTTGTGTGCTGCGGTAATTCTGTTCCAGCTTGATCACTTTTACCTCTTCATAGTCTTTCTGGAACTGAAGAATATTTTGAATGGTGGCACCACGGAAAGAATAAATGCTTTGTGCATCATCGCCCACCACGCAAACATTTTCGTGAACTGCGCCGAGCAGCTTGATGATCTCGTATTGCGCCGGGTTGGTGTCCTGGTACTCGTCGATGAGAATGTATTTGAATTTGTGCTGATACTTATGAAGCACTTCGGGAAAATGCTTCAGCAGCTCGTACATTTTAAAGAGCAGGTCGTCGAAGTCCATGGCTCCATTCTTGAAGCAACGTTTGGCATAGGCTTCGTAAATATGTCCAATCATGGGACGGTTGGCCCGCATGTCCTCCTGCTGGATATAATAATCGGAAAGATATTCTTTCGGTCCTACCAATGCATTCTTTGCTCCGGAAATGCGGTTGTACACTACATTGGGCTTGTAGTGCTGCACATCCAGGTTTAGTTCGTTGGTTACGGCCTTTACCACGCTCTTGGCATCATCGGTATCGTAGATGGTGAATGAGTTGGGATAGCCAATGCGGTGTGCTTCTGCGCGAAGGATGCGGGCAAAAACGCTGTGAAAAGTACCGATGTAGAGGTTTCGCGCTTCGCGGTTGCCAAGAATGTGTTCCACTCTTTCTTTCATCTCCGCTGCGGCCTTGTTGGTAAAAGTAAGCGCCAGAATATTGAATGCATCAACACCCTTCGACATCAAGTGGGCAATGCGCGTTGTGAGCACCTTGGTCTTTCCGCTGCCTGCGCCTGCAACGATCATCAGTGGTCCATCTATGTTGAGGACGGCTTCACGCTGTCTTTCATTCAATCCCTTCAAATAGTCTTGCATAGTAGTTGTAGCTTTTCCCAATCAGAATCTCATGCCCAGAATGGCATGACGGGGAAGAGACGAAGTTACGTTCTGAACCGCGGATTACAGGCATTTTTAGGATTATTTAAGCCAGGATCTGCGAAGGATCTTCCGGGATTGCCTGGACTTTTTTTAGAAAGAGTTTTTATTTGATTGTAAAAGTTTTTTTTCACAGAATTTTTGGAGAAAGAAAGGGAGGATGGAAGAGAATTTAACCAGAATTTCCTGAGAGATGTTCGAGGATTTCCAGAATATTTTTTGTAATTGAATATTTGGAGGGTTTGAAGATTATTCTGTTGCTGGTTGGGAAAAGAACCAAAGATTGCGAGCGGGAGCGAGATAATTGGGGTAAGGAATTTTGTTGGCGCCTGAAATATTCATTGAGCCGTGAAGATTTCTTTGACGCCAGATCGCGCACTTTCAAAAATTAAATCGCAAACCATTTCCTTTTGAATTGAATCTCTCACGTATCCTTTTGAAAAGCCGCCTCTGCGGATTCCTCTGCGTTCTTCATCCTTCGCCGTTGTTGAACCATAAACCACAAATCAAGAAACCATAAACCACTTCCCGGCACAGCGTTTGTAAAATCTGGGAGTATGAAACAGACCTTAATTGTTTTGGTGGTGTGCGGTTTCCTGGCTTCTTGTACCCAGATTGCAGGCTGGTCGGGCGGAAGCAAAGACAGCAGTAGTAATAAAAATGATTCTCTTCAATCTTCGCTTTATAAAGATGAAAGCATTAGCGCCGCCAATGCCTATTCTGATCTTTTCCTGGATAGCAATGCGGTTGAATCTTTTATTCAAAAAGAAAAACTTCCGGATTCAACAGCAGCCATGGTGCGCAATTTTTACAGGTCGCGCAATTATGAATTCGCCTGGTTTACCGGTAAGGGAATCACAGAACCAGCCAGAGGTCTGTGGGGACTTTATTCGAATGAAAAAGATACTGTGTCCGAACACCTGGACAAAGGATTGAAAGAAAAAATGGACAGCCTGATCCAGGACAGTACCCTATCACCATCTTCCAATGATCCATCTTTTGTTCATTCGGAGCTCGCCCTGACACAGGAGCTGGTACAGTATGCGGGCTCACATCCAACCGCCAGCATCAATCATCAGACGCTTTATCATCTCGTTCCGGCAAAAAGAGTAGATGCGATGCAGTTGGCTGACTCTATCCTTCGCCAGAAGGATGACGTAACCGCTCAAAATAAAACTTATAGTTTGTTAAAGAAGCAGCTCTCTAAATATTATGAAATAGCAAAGAGCGGAGGCTGGTTGGCACCACCTCCAGAACATGTTACCTATAAAAAAGGAGTGAGTGGCTTCACAATTTCAGCTATCAAAAAAAGACTGCATGCGGAAAACCTATTTGGAACAGACACAAGCAATGTATTCAACGATTCACTGGAAGCAGCCATAAAAAATTATCAACAGCTCAATGGATTTCAACCCACAGGTATCATCAATGATTCACTGATTACTGTGATGAATGTTCCGGCACAGGAAAGAGTAAAACAAATACTGGTGAACATGAACCGCTCGCTCTGGATGGCGCCTTCGGTGGACAGCAATCATATTGAGGTGAATATTCCTTCTTTTATGCTCACTGCATACGAAGGGGGCAGGAAGAGTTTCGAAATGCCGGTGATCGTTGGTAAGGAAGGAACAGGTACGGTGATGTTTAGTGGCGATATCGACCAGATAGTTTTTGATCCGGTATGGAATCTTCCTTCCAGCATCGTGAAAAACGAGATCATGCCTGCGATGAAAAAAAATCCTTCCTATCTTAAAAAGCACCATATGGAAGTTGTCAACCAGAATGGCGATGTGCCCGAGGTCCGTCAACTTCCGGGAAAGGACAATGCACTAGGCAGGGTAAAGTTTCTTTTTCCCAACAGCTTCGATATTTATTTGCATGATACTCCCGACAAAACAGCTTTTACCCGAAACGACCGGGCCCTTAGTCACGGTTGTATTCGAGTAGCCGATCCACAAAAACTTGCTCAGTACCTCTTACGCGACCAGCAGGAATGGAATATGCAAAAAATAAATGCAGCAATGAATGCCGGTAAGGAACAAAAAGTGCAGGTGAAAACTCCCGAGCCCGTGCTGATAACTTATTTCACGGCCTGGGTGGATGAACAGGGCAATATGAATTTTCGAAACGATGTGTACAGCCACGACCAGGAGTCGGAATCGAAAATGTTTTTATCATCCCAGCCATAGGAAAACGAAAGGTCAAAACAAAGCAGAACACAATTGCCGGTATTTGTTGCCGGCAATTTTTTTTTGGAGGAAAGTTTTTGACCGCGGAGAAATGAAAACTTTCTGCGCCCTCGTTTCTCCGCCGTTCATCTCTCATCTATCAACCACCAACTAATTGGCTCTTTCGGGAACGATGACAACTTCTTCGAGTTTTCCTTCCCGCAAAAGACCAAGATGAATGGGAATGCCGATGGTGTCTTCGCTGAGGAATTTAAAGAGTCGGTCAATGGACTCGACAGGCCTTCCATTGAATTGAACAATGATGTCGCCATATTGAATGCGGCGGTAGTTGAGCGCATTTATTTTAATGACTTCAAAAACATAAATGCCGGTGCGGTTGGTGAGACGGTTATACTCGCGCATCCTTTCAGAAAGATGAATCGTTTGTCCGGCAATACCAATGATGGCACGATGCACCTTTCCTTTCATGATCAATTGCCCGGCTATATAACTGGCAAGGTTAGACGAAACTGCAAAGCAAATGCCCTGGGCGGATGGAATGATCGCCGTATTCACACCAATCACCGCACCTTCGGAGTTCAAAAGTGGTCCGCCCGAATTTCCGGGATTCAATGCTGCATCGGTTTGTACCACATCATCAATCAATCTGCCATTGCCGGCCCTCAGGCTTCTTCCTACTGCACTCACCACTCCAGTGGTAATGGTCTGTTGCAGTCCGTAAGGATTGCCGATCGCAATGGCGATTTGTCCTGGCTTCAGCAGATCTGAATCGGCAAAAGAAAGTGCACGAAGGCCATGGCCATCTATTTTGAGAAGGGCAATGTCAGTTGATTCATCACTGCCTTTTATTTCTGCCTTTATTTCCGAACCATTGTCCAGTGTCACCCATAATTCTTTTGAATTGGCTGCTACATGATGATTGGTGAGAAGATAACCATCGGAAGAAATGATGAACCCGGAGCCACTCGATTCATTTCCTTCTGGTCTTCTGGCAGAAGCCTTGTTTCCTACATTGCGTATATGGACCACCGAAGGAGCAATGTTGCTGAACACGGAACTGACCGTTTGCGAATAAGCATCCAGCAGCTCCGCATCCCGGCTGATAAAACTAACCATGATTATTGATGGTCAACTCTTGTACCGAATGAAGCGGACTGACATTGCGGCGGAACCCTTCTCGTAGCTCAAGGAGCCATGAGCTAAGTGCCACGAGCTACGAGCAACAGCCAACAGCTAACAACCAATAGCCAACAGCTCCCCACTTTCCCTTCCCTCCTTTCCTCCCGCTCTCATTTCCGCTGGTCATTTTTTTATTGCATTCTCCCATTCACTCTTTAAATTGATCAGGGAGTTGCTGCTCCCTCAAACAAAAATTTCCATATGAACTATGCTTTTTGCATTCGCCGGATTCAATTCCTTTGGATCCTCCTTCCTATCCTGGCCTTTCTTTCCTGGGACAGAAAGCCCACACCTCCCGGACTTCAGGTTCCGGTGACTTATTATAAATTAGGCAATGGACTAAAAGTGGTATTGTCGCCGGACCATACCGCGCCTACGATTGCAGTGGGTGTTTATTACAACATCGGATTTCGTATAGAACCGCGCAACCGCACAGGCTTTGCGCACTTGTTTGAACACATGATGTTCCAGGGCTCCGAAAATCTGGGCAAGATGGAATTTATTCAGCTGGTGCAGAAGAACGGAGGCATCCTCAATGGATCCACACGATTCGATTTCACCAACTATTTTGAAGTGATGCCGGCACACAAACTCGAAACTGCGCTCTGGGCCGAAGCAGACCGGATGAAAGGATTAAAGATCACGCAGGAAAACCTGACCAATCAACAGGGCGTGGTAAAAAATGAAGTAAAGGTAAATGTGCTCAATCAACCCTATGGCGGATTTCCCTGGCTCGACATGCCCCAGTATGCCAACAAGAACTGGTACAATGCACACAATTTTTACGGAGACATGGCAGATCTTGATTCTGCCAAACTGGAAGACGTGAATGCATTTTTCAAAACCTTCTATGCACCCAACAATGCCGTGCTGGTGGTGTCGGGCGATTTTGAAACTGCAGATGCTAAAAAATGGGTGGAACAATATTTCAGCAAGATCCCTCCTTCCAAACTTCCTCCCAAGCCCGACCTGAAAGAACCGCCTCAGGAAAAAGAACAACGCTTCACTAAAGATGATAAGCTTGCAAAAAAACCCGCAATCGCCATTGGATATAAAATGCCCGAGCGCAACACCCCGGAATATTATGCCATGGGACTCATTGACCAGATGCTGGTGGAGGGGCAGGACAGCAAATTGTATCAAATGCTGGTGCAACAAAAAGGATATACCAGCAATGTGAGTGGAGGTATCAACATTGGCCTGGGCAACATGTTCGACTACAATGGTCCGATGCTTTGGGTTTCGAACCTCACATATGATGCCAGCATTCCTGCCGACTCCATCATCCGGCAATTTGACCTTGCAGTATCGGATTTGAAAAATGTAAAACAGGAAGACCTTCAGCTGGCCATTGTGAAAATGCGCTCAGGTCTTTATGATGCCATGGGTGGAACATTTGGAATCGGAAAAGTAAATCTTCTCGCCAGCTTTGCTCTTTTCGACGACAATCCAAATAAGATCAATACGCTGGAGACAGAATTCAAAAAAGTAACGCCGGAGCTCATACGAAAAACAGCGGATAAATATTTGAGTCCGAAAAACAGAACCATCCTGATTATTGAACCCAAACCTTCCAACTCATGAAAAAATTAATGAACTATATTTTGTTTGGTGCATTTATTCTTTGCGTTCTGCAGGTGCAAGCGCAAAAACAAACATCGCCTGCAGGCGGAAAGGCAAAAGATTTCAAGCTGTCGGACAAGAAGACCCAGGGTTATGACAATGGTCTTAAGACAACGCTTGTTCATTACGGCAATCTGCCAAAGGTCACCATCAGTTTGATCATCAAGACCGGCAATGTTCATGAAGCCAAAGACCAGGTATGGCTCGCAGACCTTACCGGAAGGATGTTGCGCGAAGGAACCGGCACCATGAATTTTGCAGCGTTGTCGAAAAAAGCAGCAATGATGGGTGGAAGCCTCAATGTTTCTGTAGGCCCAACACAAACCACCATTTCCGGATCAGTGCTTTCTGAATATGCTCCTGATTTTATCCGGCTTCTTTCCGAGCTCGTGATGCAGCCGGCCTTTCCTGCATCCGAACTGGATAGACTAAAGAGTGATATGAAAAGAAGACTGATCACCTCAAAGGCAGTACCACAGTCGCAATCGCAGGAGGAATTTTTTGAAGCCATTTATAAAGATCATCCATATGGAAGAATTTTTCCGACCGAAGAAATGATCAATAGCTATACACTTCAGATGGTGAAGGATTTCTATGATCAGAACTTCGGAGCCAAACGTTCGGTATTGTATGTTGTCGGAAATTTTGAAGACAAGGAGGTGCAGCCGGCTGTGAATGCATCGATCTCCAAATGGAGACCCGGACCTGATGTATCCTATCCGCCGGTTGAACCAGTTGCTGCTTCTGATACATTGATGGTGGACAGAAAAGGTGCGCCACAAACTACATTGATGATTGGACTGCCGGTGATTACCCCAACCAACAAAGATTATGTGCCGCTGCTGATCACCAATTCACTTTTGGGAGGATCATTTGGTTCGCGCATTACCAGCAACATCCGTGAGAACAAGGGATATACTTATTCTCCATTTAGTACGATCTTAAACAGAAAGGGAAGTGCTGTGTGGTATGAGCAGGCAGATATTACCAGTGAGCATACCATCGACGCCCTTGTGGAAATAGAAAAAGAGATTAGAAAATTGCAGGTGCAGCCGCCTACTCAGGAAGAATTAGCAGGGATCCAGAATTATGAAGCAGGCATATTTGTGTTGCAGAATTCTACGCCTGCCGGAATCATTGGACAACTGAACTTTCTCGACCTCTATGGTCTTGATGATAGCTACCTGAATAATTATGTGAAGAACATTTACAAGGTAACACCGGAAATCATCTCTCAGACTGCAAAGAATTATATCCAGTACGACAAAATGACCAAGGTAATGGTGGGCGACAAGCAAATCATTCAACAACAAATAGAAAAACAAAAATCGGCACCCAGGGCATTTTAGAAAAGGGTTTCACGCGAAGGCGCAAAGGGAAGAAAGAGAAACAGAACGAAGAGCGAGTGTTTAGGGAGTGGAAAGAATAAGATGATTAGGAAAGATATTTGTTTGAAGAGAAGTTAAAACGCAAACTGCGCAGAGAACGCAGATTGTACACGATATGGAGTTGTGCGGTTCTCCGTCATGCGTTTTGCGTGAACCAACTCACCTCAATTGCAACAAAAGCACGAGGCCAATACCAAGCAGGCCACCAATGACAGCCGCCACTGCATCCATCACTTCATAGTGGCCCCT
Organism: Flavisolibacter sp.; assembly: GCA_045805145.1. Lineage (GTDB taxonomy): Bacteria > Bacteroidota > Bacteroidia > Chitinophagales > Chitinophagaceae > Flavisolibacter. The sequence goes on from JBJMLU010000015.1 coordinate 9,731, forward strand.
GCCTGTGAATTTCGAAAAGAGTTCAAATCCGTAACTGATTACTGCCACCATGATGAATACAAGCACAGTAGATAAAATCAGATGACCCGGAAGGAACCAGTGCAGAAATACCTGGAATATGATTCCCATCACGAGTCCAACAAAAAAATGTTTCCATTTATCAGGAGCGATTTTCATAAATCGAAGCGGTGTTAAGTTGCGAGAAGTCCTCAGAGGTTAATGGTCTTACATCTTCGAAGATATTATTTGGTTAATTAAATCACAGATTGCACCCAATTAAGAGAGTATTTCACTAACTGATGATTTCATAGAAACCTGTTCCAACCCAATTCCCAATTCCCAATTCCACTTAATACCCTAATAATTACTTACCCCAAAGAGCCAGTACGCTCATTGAAGTCATCACCGCTACCACCAGCCAGCCGGCAAGTTGCATCCACAGGGGATGAACATAGCCTTTCATGAGTCTTTTATTTCTCGAGGCTAGCAGAATGATGGCAAGTGCAATGGGCAGAATGAATCCGTTGATGGCGCCTGCCAGCAAAAGAAGTTGTCGTGGCCTTCCGACAAAAACAAAAATGCAGGTAGATAAAATGATAAAGATGGAAATGCACCAGCGTTCATAACGTACAAACAAGGGATGAAAGGTTTTAAAAAAAGAAACGGAAGTATAAGCTGCACCTACCACTGAAGAAATAGCTGCGCTCCAGAGTACCACGCCAAAAATTCGCAGACCTGTTGCTCCGGCTGCCGAATGAAATATGGTAGAGGCCGGATTATCCTTGTCCAGTGTGATGCCATGCACCAACACTCCTACAGCCGCGAGAAAAAGTATATAACGCATCAGTGTGGAAATCAGAATGCCACTCAATGCGCTTTTGTTGACTATGTGCACACTTTCTTTTCCCTTGATGCCTGCATCCAATAGGCGGTGTGCGCCCGAAAAAGTAATGTAGCCGCCTACTGTACCACCTACAATGGTGATGATGGCGGCAGCACTTATTTTTTCCGGAAAAAAACTATCGTGCACTGCCTGTGCAAGCGGAGGATGCGCACTGAATGCAATAAAGAGCGTGAGAAGAATTTTTATTGTTCCGAGTATCTGTGTGAAATGATCCAGCATCTTTCCAATTTCTCTCAGCCAGAAAAGTGTTAGTGCTACCACACAACTGATCAGGGCTCCTTTTTCATAACTGATTCCGGTCAGTACATTGAGTCCAAGGCCGCAGCCGGCAATATTCCCGATGTTGAATGCAAATCCACCCAGCACGACCAGTATGGTCAGAAAATATCCGAGTCCCGGAAGCATCTTGTTGGAAAGGTCCTGGGCCCTGAGTTCACTGATGGTAAGTACACGCCAGGTATTGAGCTGTGCGCCGATGTCGAGCAACACTGCAACGAGGATGACAAATCCAAAACTCGTGAGAAGTTGTTGTGTATAAAAAGAAGTCTGTGTAAGAAACCCCGGACCGATGGAGGAATTGGCCATTAGAAAAGCTGCTCCAATGGTGGCGCCTCCGAAGAAGCGGAGTTTAGATGGAGGCGGCAAGGTGATGGTCTTGTAAGGCCTGATGAATTCTTTTGGCAAAGGCAAGCGCATGAACTCCGTCGCTGTGCAGGCAAATAGTTTCCGCTTCGATGGGAATAATTTTTCCGGAAATTGTTGTTACCGTTCCATTGAGCATTTGCAAAACCTGGCCAACACTTTTTTCTTCATCTGTTATCAAGGCTCCTTCCCTGTTGCGTGGCGTGAGGCTTCCATCATCCTGATAACTGCGGTCTGCAAATACTTCGCTGGCAGTTTTGAGTCCTGCAGCTTTGGCTTCACTGATCAAATGACTTCCACTGAGCCCATATACAATCAGGTCTTCATTGAAATCTTTAATGGTTTGAACAATGACGGCTGCAATGTCCGGATCACGTGCTGCCATATTATATAAAGCGCCGTGTGGTTTTACATGATGCATTGTTGCGCCCATCTCGCGGGCTACGAGGTCTATTTTGATCAGCTGTTCGATGACAATGGCATAAAGCTTTTCATCAGAGATCAGCATTTCTTTTCTGCCAAAATTTTCGCGGTCACGAAAAGAAGGGTGGGCGCCTATGTGAACATGATAATGAAGGGCGAGATCAATGGTTCTTCGAATCAGATCGCCGTTGCCTGCATGGAATCCGCAGGCAATGTTGGCAGAGGTAATCAGCGGCATAAGAGCTGCATCGTGGCTCATGCCTTCTCCCATATCACAGTTAAGATCTATTCGCTTCATAGATGCAATAGCTAAGATAATCTTTATGTAGTTTCATGCAAAGAACCAGGTGTGAGAAACAAAAATTATCGGCTGCGTTTAACCAATCCGATTTCTTCCATTCTGAAACGACAGGCCTGTCTGAGTTGTTCTAGGTATTTTCTTTGCTTCATTAGCTTTTCTTCTGCTGTTTCAAGGCCAGTCATGCGAAAACGTACTACATCATTGGGCTTTTTCTGAGCCAGTATGGGCAGGTGAGCAGAAATGATGTGGGCAATGCGCGGATATCCTCCCGTTGTTTGGTGATCCGCCATCAGAATGATCAACTGGCCATTGGGCAAGAGCTGCACCGTTCCATAACTGACTGCCGATGAAACCAGCTGTTCGTCGTTGGTCCGATCCAGTTTATTGCCGGCCATGTGATAGCCCATACGGTCTGCTTCATTGGAGATCTGGTACCAACTGTTCTGGAAGATTTCCTGAGATTCCGGATCAAGCCAGTGCCATTCACTGCCAATCAAAAATTCAATTTCGTTTCGGTAGTCCACAGTTTCACGCGACTTCCAGGGAAGAACAGCAATATCTTTTTTCTGCAGCACTGATGCTACATCAATATTGTTTTCAAACTGGATCCGGTCATCTCTGCTCAGTGTTCTTCCCTGCCATCCGCCGGCAGAAGCTTTGATGTTGGTGCTATAACTATTCAACCATTTTGAGATCTTCAGATCATTGAGGACGGCCAGGTAGGCCCGTGATCCGGATTGCACATGGGTAAATTTCAGTTCCGAGTTCCGGGCGATGGCTACAGGATGGTGAAGGGGAATGGGTTGATTGTTGACCAGCGGAGTAAAATCGGCGCCGCAGATGCAGATCAGTGTGTCTTTTTCAAATTGCAATTGTGAGGCAGGAAAATGCATTTCGATGACCGGAGCATTTAGTTCTTTACCCAACAGGGCGTTGGCAAGGGCAGAGGAAAAACGGTCCATGCTTCCGCCTGGATTCATGCCCAGGTGTTGCCATCCATATCTTCCTTCATCCTGCAGCGAGTCAAACACTCCTGCTCTGATAATGCGCAAACTCATTCTTGCTGATTGAAAAGAATTTTATTTCATCACCGGGCTGAAACAATACGGGGTCCGGTAGTTCCCTGTCAAATAATTTCAGAGGTGTTTTTCCAATAATATTCCATCCACCTGGCGACCGAAGGGGATAAATTCCTGTTTGTTTTCCCGCAATACCTACTGATCCGGGAGCAACGGTTCTCGGCACTGTCCTTCGGGGCATCACGATTCGTTCATCTACTTCACCCATGTATGCAAAACCGGGAAGAAATCCGATCATATAGATCCGGTATGTCCTTGCAGTATGCAGTTCAATTACCTCCGATGGTTCAAGACCATTTGCATCCGCCAGCTCCTGAAGATCTGTAGCAAAGCTTTCATCATAACACACCGGCACTTCCATAGTTCGACGGCTGATTTGATCATCAGGAGGCTTTTTTGATGCCAGTGATTCGATCATCTCCGCCATAGTTTCAAAGGCAGATTTATCCGCCTGCTTGTGGTGACAGAGCTCATAAAGATTGTAGTAAATGGTAAGCGAACTATAGCCGGGAATAAGGTCCATGATCCATGGATGCCGTTCATTTTTCAGCTGATGAAATAGCCGCAAAGCCTTCCGGTTGGTTTCTTCATCAATCAGATTTCCGAAATCAACCGTCAGTGCCGAATCGCCCAAAGGAAAAATGGTATAAGGATGATAGTGATGCATTCGGAAAATGAAAATAGGAAATAGTTGGTAGTTGGTAGGTGAGAGATGTGGGATGTGGGATGGGAGAGGGGTTGATAGTTGACAGTTGGTAGTTGGTAGAAGAGGAGCGTTCGCTGGCTCAGAGATGGAATAACGCTAAGACGCTAAGACGCGAGGGCGCAAAGAGAAAAAGCTGGAAACTGTCAATTAAGAATTGAAATTTATTAGCGTCGAAGGAGTGATTCACCATTTCTGTTTAGTGAAGTATTCGCAGCCCAAACTTAGATCTGATCATGCCCGAACTGACTGTGGACTTCTCCCTCACGCAAACACTGCATCTTCATACATCTCGGCGCGAAGCTGCTTCACCCTCTTGTCTTCGAGGTATTCGTCGAAGCTCATAAGACGGTCGATGATGCCCTTGGGTGTTAATTCGATTACACGATTGGCAACGGTTTGCATGAAAGTATGGTCGTGTGAAGTAAGCAGCACGATGCCAGGGAAGACATTACAACCTTCGTTGAAGCTTTGGATGCTTTCAAGGTCGAGGGGATTGGTAGGTTGATCCAGTACGATCAGGTTAGGATTCTGCAACATCATACGACTGATCATGCATCGAACTTTTTCTCCTCCGCTGAGCACCTGGGTTTTCTTCATGATGTCGTCGCCACTGAACAACATTTTTCCCAGGAAGCCCCTGAGAAAAGGTTCATCAGCATCCATTACATGAGAAGGAACGTATTGGCGTAACCATTCGAGAAGCGTGAGTCCATTCTGAAAAAATTCGGCATTCTCCAAAGGGAGATAGGCTTTCGTAATGGTGGTTCCCCATTCAAATTTTCCTTTTTCTGCCTTGCGGTTTCCATTGATGATCTCAAAGAAAGTAGTTACTGCCAAGGGATCGCGGCTAAGGAAGGCGATCTTTTCTCCTTTGTTTACACTGAATGTTGCCTTGTCAAAAAGTTTACGTCCATCCACGGAAGCAGCGAGGTTCTCAACGTTGAGGATCTGGTTGCCTACTTCACGTTGCGGTTGAAAAATAATTCCGGGATAACGTCTGTTGGAAGGCTCGATGTCTTCGATGGTGAGTTTTTCCAATGCTTTCTTCCGGGAAGTTGCCTGTTTGGATTTGGAGGCATTTGCCGAGAAGCGCGCAATGAAATCAAGAAGGGCCTGGCGTTTTTCTTCTACTTTTTTGTTCTTGTCATTGAGTTGTCGCGCCATCAATTGAGACGACTCGTACCAGAAAGTATAGTTACCTGTAAAGACCTTGATCTTCGAACGGTCCACGTCCGCTACGTGCGTGCAAACCGCATCTAGGAAGTGACGGTCGTGCGAAACAACAAGGACAATATTTTCATAATCGGCCAGAAAATTTTCCAGCCAGCCAATGGTTTCAATATCGAGTCCGTTGGTAGGCTCGTCCAGCAGAAGAATGTCAGGATTTCCAAATAAAGCCTGGGCCAGCAGCACGCGAAGCTTGAGATTGGATGGAATATCCTTCATAAGAGTCTGGTGATATTCTTCCTTCACTCCCAGCTCGCTAAGCAGGGTAGCGGCATCGCTTTCTGCAGTGTATCCGCCCATTTCCCCGAATTCAGCCTCCAGTTCTCCCGCCTTCATATAATCGTCTTCGGTGGCATTGGGATCTGTATAGATGGCGTCCTTGCGGTGCATCACTTCCCACATTTTTTTATGACCCATGAGCACCGTGTTGAGCACGGACAGTTCGTCAAATTCAAACTGGTTCTGTTTGAGCACGGCCATCCGTTCTCCGGGCGTAATATCAATCGTTCCCTTATTGGGTTCAATTTCACCTGAAAGAATTTTCAGAAATGTTGATTTACCAGCACCATTGGCGCCTATTACACCATAACAGTTTCCCTTGTTGAAGTTGATGTTCACTTCATCAAAGAGTACCCTTTTACCAAATGAAAGAGAAATATTGTTAACCGAGATCATGCCTGTTCAAAAATTTTATCTCCTTCCGGGAGTGGAAGGCGGGCGCAAAGTTAATCATTTCCGTTTGCGCGAAAAAGAGGCAAACGTTAAGATTGTTTATAGTTTATGGTTTGCGGTTTTTTTAAGACGGTTCTGACTTCTGACGGCTCGAAACCCGGGACTCAAATCTTTTTTTGCCAACCGCAGAGAACGGAGAACGCATGTTTTTGTCCAAATCCATTTCCTTTGTTGAACTCTACTTTATTGACCTCGCAACTCACCGCTCATCGCTTGCAGCTTTCTCTCACCTGGCCGGATACTTGCTGCTTCATGAACAAAAGAATGATATGAAAAAAATACTGTCAATAGCCCTGGTCATTGTAATCGCCTCCTGCAACGATAGCGCTTCCGTTAGTCAGCCAAATGATCTGGATCATACACAGAACAATGATACCAACCGGAGCCTGCGAGTGGATACAACTAAAACTGCCAGCGACACGGCGGCCATCAAACGCTGACCCGCAGCTTGTAAACTAATTCCAGCTAAATTTTTTGATCTCGAAAATGCATTCTGCCTCTGGTGATGACTGCTTGCTGCCTTGCGTCATGCTGTTTGTGACAATAAAGGTTCCTGCACCACAGGGCCAAATTTCTTTGTACTGTATTTCTCTATGCGGTTGAGCAGCCAAATGGCAAACACCAGCCAGAGAAAACCAATGCAATAACCCGCCATTACATCGCTTGCATAGTGTACGCGCAGATAAATGCGGCTGAATCCAATGATCAGGATCAGCAGAATGAGAAGAGCAATGATGATCCATTTCCAGTCCTTGTCCCGATAGGATTTGAATACGATGTAAATAATCAGGCCATAAAACGTAACACTCATTAGTGCATGGCCACTGGGGAAACTCAATCCTGCAGCTTCTTTCAGCAGCGGTATTGCGGGACGCTCGCGGTTAAAACTGTTTTTGAGAAGGAACATAAGTCCGAGACTGCTCAAGGCAATGGCTGGAACCTTGATCGAATACCATTTATTTTTTTTGATCAGACCATAGTAGGCAATCAGGAGCAGGTTGGCAGGAATCAAAAATTGATGTGTCCCCAAAAAGGTAAAGAACTGCATGATGTCGTTGTTGCGTTCGCTCACATGATTTTTGAGGAAGGCAAAGACACGCTGGTCGAACTGTGTTTTGTTCTGAAGAAAAATTTTTCTGGTGATGTACAGAAAGGCCACCAGGGCACACACAAAAAGTACCAGCACAATGGTCATCTCTACGGAAAGAAGGGCCAGCCTAGCCCAGAATTTTTTAACGCCGCTGCTAAATTTGCGAATCATGCCGATGAAGCTACAAACACTGTGCAAATAAAAGTCATCGGTCGTCCAACCTCAGTCCTCAGAGGTTCACCTGCCAACTGTTTTATTGGTGAAATTTCCTTTTATCGAAGATGCTTAAATATGTCCGGCTCTTTACCAGGAATTCAGAAGTATGAAAGCCCCTCACTTCTGAGAACATTGGATCGACCAATTCCGACGGCTGCCGTCTGAAAACTGCCGTCTCTTTACTTGGTACAATTTTTATATACTTAATTATTATGGCAAGGCCTGTATTTACAACCAAGTCGTCCACTATTCATAAGGTGGAATACAACGAGAAGGACAAGGTGATGGAGATTGAGTTCCGCAGTGGCAATGTTTATCGTTATTACAATGTTCCACCGCGCATGTGGAAGATCTTTCAGCTCTATATTGAATGCGAGGGATCGGCAGGTTCTTTTTTCAATGAGTACATCAAGAACCAGTTTACTTCAGAAAAGATTTCCGGCGAGCCGGGAGTAGCGGAATAATTCACGAGAGCGGTAAACGCGGAGAGCGCAGAGAAGACGCAGAGGGCCGCAAAAGGTTTTGTGTTGCCTCTGAATTCTATCCTTGCATTCCTGCACCTTTTGCCATTTGATATGTCTCAGAAAAAACCACCTCTTCATTTCTTTCTTTCATCTCTCATCCCACATCTCTCATCTTTTTCTTCTACCAACCCCTCAAGGTTGATGTGGTTCTCGGTGAGACCCGCGAAGCATATTGGTAGCGCCGTCCATGCTGTGCTCGAGGTGCAGTTCACCCCTGGGCTCTTCGGTGACAGCCGATTCTGCTTCCCTGCCAATGGGACCTTTGCCAATAGTGATTCCGCCATCAACAGAAAAGAGCGCGCCGGTAACATATGAAGCTTCATCAGAAGCCAGGAAACAGTAAACATTGGCCACTTCTTCGGGTGTGCCTCTTCTGCCCATGGGCGTACCGGAAATGATCATCTGTTCATGCTTGGCCTTCATTGGTCCGGTTTCTTTATGCGTCCACGCTGTATCAATACCACCCGGACAAACACAATTGGCCCTGATCCCGTACTTGGCTTGTTCTACTGCAACGCCTCTTATGAAAGCATGGATCCATCCCTTGGTACCACCATAGACGGTGTTCTCTCCCAGACCAATCAGCCCGGATTCTGAACCCGCAGAAACAATGCATCCCTTCGTCTTTTTCAATTCCGGAATTGCATAACGGGTCATCAGAAAAACAGAGCGGATATTATTTTTCATCATGTATTCAAATGCATCGATGGGAAAATTCTGTATTTCTTCCATTACTGGAAACACACCTGCATTGTTGATCAGGATATCGAGTTTGCCATAAGTGTGGATGGTAAATTCCACGCAGGCCCTCGCATTGTCTTCCTGCGAAATATCGGCGCTGAAAGGAGTGGCATCTCCTCCTTCGCGCATGATATCGCGTACCACATCGTGAATAGGGTCTTCCGGAAATCCGGCGACAATTATTTTAGCTCCTTCTCTTGCAAATTTCTTACAGATGGCTTCGCCAATGCCTGTTCCGCCGCCGGTAATGATGGCAACCTTGTTTTGTAGTCGGTTCATGTCAATGAATTTTTCTGATTCATAATGAGTAAAATAGTCATGCCAGGGAGAGGGAGAGAAGCTGCTGGCTGTTGGCAACGAGCTATTAGCTCATTTGTGTAGCCTTCGGCGACAAGTATGTTTTTTATAGTGTGAATATGGTTAGTAGGTTTTCAATTCGAAGTGTACAAACAGAATGTGGTTATCTCAAGGCATTGTGCTTTCCTCACAAACCCCTTGCGTAATTCAAGGTTAGATTCTCTTATAATCTTTTTCTAGCTACCTCTGTACGAAGGTTTTTCTAGGCAAATGAAATTATGTCAATAAAACAGTGATGCCGTCGCCACAGGCTACCACAATGAGCAAGCAGCTCGTGGCCAGCAGCCAACAGCTCTCTCTTTCTCAAAACGCATAATCCAATCCATTACTCAGGGTATAATTTACCCTGGGTAGAGAAGCGGCAGGGAAAGAATCATAGAGATAGGCCAGACTGGTGAGGAAGGAAAAATGTTTTCCAACTTTTACATCGATCCTCAATTCATCGAGCAGCCGGAAATCAGAGAGCTTTTTAAAAAGAGGCTGATAAAAAAAAGTATTGATGATTTCAAGCGGATGAACGGGCGTATAAGTGAAAGAAAGATAATCACTGTTACGGATGTCGTAATGCAAGACAACCGGAATGGAATGCTCTCTCTCGTATTCATACATGGCATCGACTCCGACATACATTTTTAATTTTTCCGATTCGGCTATTTTCAGTCGTGGGCCAGTACCCAGGAGCCAGCGTGCATCAATACCGGTGACGGCATTTTTCTGAAGCTGTGTAAACAATTCCCAACGAAGCGCAGGAGTGAGTTTATGGTTATACCGCAGGTGAAAGAAAACATTATTGGATAGTGTCTCTGCATTTCCTCTCAGGTAATCGTAATTGGCCAGAAAAAGCCAAAGGTCTTTTCTTGTTTTGTACTGCACGTGCGCCAGCAGGCTCACATCCAGCACCTCCTGAACATTCTTCGCGTAGGAAAAAGAAGTTCCGATCGTACCCATCCAGCCGGTAGTATCCGACTGCATGCGTTGCGTTTCCGTATTCACGATCTGCGCGCGTGCTTCAAGTGTAAAGAGAAAAAGTATAACTGGGAGCAGCTTCAAAGGTTGGTCGTTTGTAGTTTGTGATCAATCTCCCTTTCTCTCTCTCATCTCACATCTCTCATCTCACATCCCCCATCTATCTCTTCCCCGCCCATTTCACGCAGACGGGACGAGGAACGTAAATGCGTTTACCCGTGTCCGTGAGCAGACCGGTAGTTCGGTTGACGCGGAACACGATGATGTCATTGGAGTTCTGATTGGCAACGAGCAGAAAATTTCCCGTTGGGTCGAGATTAAAATTCCTGGGCGTTCTTCCCAGGGTTGATTGGTGACCGAGCAAACTGAGCTTTCCATCTTTCTGATCAATCTTGAAAATAGCGATGGTGTTAGAGGAATCCCGGTTGGAAGCATAAAGAAATTTTCCGTCGGGCGATACATGAATATCGGCGCTGGTAAAATAATCGGTGAATCCTGCAGGAAGTGCCCTGATGGTTTGAAACTGCCTGAGATGTCCTTTTGAATAATCAAATGCAGTCACCGTTCCGCCCATTTCCTGGATCAGGTAGCCCCATTTTTTGTTGGGATGAAAATCAAAATGACGGGGACCCGAACCATCAGGAAGCTTCACCGCCGAATCTGCAGCCCTGGTCAGTGCTCCGGTTTTATTGTCGATGGCATAGAGCATGATCTTGTCTTTTCCGAGATCGGAGACCAAAAGAAAACGGTTGTCGGGAGCAACCACGGTGGAATGCACATGTGGTGCTTCCTGTCTTCCCGCATTGGTACCATGACCATAGTGTTGTATGGAAGAAATGGGAGGACCTACGCTGCCGTCCTTCAATATCGGAAGTGAAGCCAGGCTTCCGCTGCTATAATTTGCAACAAAGATCCACTTGCCTGTCTGGTCCACGCTAATGTAGCAGGGATTATCACCCATGGAAGGCTGGCCATCGAGCAGGTTCAGGTGCCCGGTTTTTTTATTGAATGAAAATGCTTTCACCTGTCCGCTGTTGTTGCCCCGCACTACTTCGCTTACCGAATAAACAAATTGCTTATTGGGCGATACGGCGAGGTAGGAAGGATTGGAGGTGCGTGCAGAGTCAATGAGCCTTGAAGAGCCATCGCTGCTGTTGAAATCATATACATAAATACCTGCACTGGTAGTATTGGTGTAGGTGCCTACAAGCATGAAATAATGGTCTTGTGCAAGGACGGTGGTGCAGATCAAAAACGAAGCGATGAAGACAAAGAGTTTCATGATGATTTAATTGCGGTAGGAAAATATTAATGGGACTAACTTAATCATTATATCAATAGCTCGTTCATCTAGCGTAAGCCTGAATGTGCAACACGATATCGCTTTCAAATTATTTTTTCTATACACAACCGTCTCCTCTTCCATCACCCCATCCCTTTTGTCGTCTTCCCTCTGCTTCCTCATGCTTCCCGGTTCACTAAATCATAATGGTGCAGCTTGTCCAGTTCCAGTATGGTGGTTGATCCATCATCCGATTCGCGGTACATGGGACGGAACTTTGCGCCCCACACCAGCTCTTTGTAAGTATAGGAAGTACGCTGCATCACTGTGTTGGAAAACACTTCGTCGAATCCTGAAACCAGTACATAGATTTCAATATCGCTCCGGCTAAGGTCTTCCTGATTTAATCCAAGCAGTGGACTTTCCTGGTCAATGGGATGCACCACGGTCCAATTCATATTGAACGAATCGATCTTGGATCGTTCGAGCTTGAGCGGATAAAATTTATATTCCGACTTTCCATTTTCCGTCACCATAAATGTAATGGTCACGATCACCTGTGCATTGGTGAGATGGTGATTGGTTTTGAAAGGAACCATGCGAAACATCAGAGCCGATCCTTCGCGATAGGGAGCGATAAGTGCCTGCTCACTAAATGCAATATAGGCCCTGGGCCGGGAGAATCTTCCGTAAAGCAAGCCTGTAAACACTGCAAAAGAAAGAAGTCCTGTAAGCGATTCCAGCGAGGCAATCATATCTGCTTCATCTCCCACGGGATTCACCCTTCCATATCCAACTGTGGTAAAAGTTTGCGTGCTGAAGAAAAATACTTCCTTGACCTTTCCCCATTCTGAACGTGCAAGAAGTCCGTGCAATTGATCCTCTCCTGCGGTGAGATACAGACAGGTAAAGATGATATTGGTGATCAGAAAAAATCCAAACACCAGCAGCAGAAACTGGAACCTTGTTAGTGCCAGGAGCTGAGAATAAATACCCACGCGCTTCCACAATGGCCATCCTTCTCTTCGGAGGTTAAAGCTTCCATCCCGGTTGATAAATCTTCCGCCGATCTGCGAAGGAAGGACTCCAAAACCCGTGTCGGGGTTATCCTTCAATTTAGGATTGATCTTTTTTGAAGCCATAGTCTTCAGGTTGATTTCAGAGGTGAAGGTAAGAGGAAGCCGTTAGCTCCTTGCTGAAGGCTGTTGATGCATCGCAGAAAAGACAGAAGAACCACTGTGATCTTTTTCAAGGGACACGCATTCTGTCCGCACCTTCTCAAAATAAAAGACCACGGGTTGTTCCACTTCTATAATAAAGCCATATCGTTTGGCAATCTTGTATTGTGTGGAGTCGCGGTTCAATGATTTAAGGAAGCCGCCCACCAGGTTTCTGAATTCTTCAAGGCTCATGCTGTGTTTATTGATATTGCAGCTGGCGCAGGCGGGGTTATAGTTTTCGAGTACTTCTCTTTTGGGATAGCGCAGCTCTCCGGTTGGAATGTCTCTTTGCTGCACCGAGCAATACTTCATTTTTCTGCGTATGGGTTTTAGATGATCGGCGTGCCATCCCTTTGCGAGTGTACAGCCGCAATATGCGCAACGTCCGCCATATTTATTGAAGATCGCTTCTCTTGATTTTTTGCTTAATGCCATTGGATACCAGTATGGGTCAAATTTATTGAAGAAACTTATTTAAAGTGGACAGATGTCCGGCTGCGGACTTCAGAGGCTTGTCCTCATAATCATTTCTTTCCGGTAAATAGGATTTTGAGATTTTTTTCGAACTCAGTGTTTTTGTTCGAGGCGTGTTTTTGGATGCAGCCGTTAATCATTAGATTTATTCTACGATGGTTCTTCATCAAAGTCATTCCTTCCTGACTTAAATTTTTTTCGGAGTGGTTTATTTAGATAGAGTTTTTTACAGTTGGTAAATATTTTGAAGAGATTTACTAAGGGCAGTCTGTCTTTAGTGGCTCTCCTTCGCCGGGGGTCTCCGAATGGAACTCGGGATTTTCCAAAGCTGTAGTGTTTCATTAAAGTCTTCAGCTCTTATTGGCGTCCCAACCAACAAGTAATTTTAATGTTGCTTTTATTTTTTTAATTAGAGATTTCTTCTTCGGCAGTCCTTCCTTAGTGATTAATTTTTTTATAGGAGAATTTTTTAAGGCAGTCAGTCTTTACTGATTTGATTTTTGGAGAGCGTGTTTTTAGAGGCAGTCATTCCTTACGGGTAGTTTTTTTCCTTTCTACTTTTTCTCTTGGAAAGAAAAAGTAGAGCAAAAAGTTCAAGGAGGCCCCCGCCTAGGCGGGGCGTCCGGGCCTCGGCACAACAGTCACCCAAAGCTTGTCTCGCAGTTACGTTATACTAGGCAGTCTGGCCTTTACTGAATATAGCTCACTACAGGTATCGAATATTTTCTTACTCGAAGGGCTTTTAATCGAAGATGCTGCAGGCGCTGTGTTCCCCCGCCTTTGGCGGGGCGGAACAAGCCGCTGGAGCGGTCCTATTATTCGATGAGGGCAGTAAACCGAATCAAGGGAGTAAAATAGTGGGGAGATCAATGAGGGCCGTTTTAATGTATGCGTAGAATGAGCTTATTTACTTAAATGCGTCTGATAATAATCTTGGGGGGTGCAATCTTTGACGGGGGTAACCTTATAGGTTTATAAGACCTATAAGGTTACCCCCCCGAAAGAATCATACCAGCTTAAATAAATTTCAAAGTAGAAACCTAAAACCGATACTTCATCCC
>JBJMLU010000016.1:0-11538 GCA_045805145.1 Flavisolibacter sp.
ATCATATTGTCCCAGTCGTCCTGCAATAAATGAATGCGGTCGATATAGGGATTGTGTTCCATCACCATTCGAAACCCTGGTTTGATGAGATAATGGATCTGCGCGTCCACCACCTGTTTTTTCAGGCAGCGAACAACCGGTGTGGTCAGCACAATATCACCAATAGAACTGAAGCGGATGATCAAAAATTTCATGGTCTGCGAAGGTAAGGAGGGGAATGGGGAGTAGGGAGTTCGGAGTTCGGAGTTCAGAGTTCAGAGTTCAAAGTTCATAGTTCGGAGTTCAGAGTTCGGAGTCGGGAGTCGGATCAGGAATTGTGATCGCCAATTGGGATAAACAAAAACAGTAGAAAACAAACCAGCTAAAAGCCAACAGCCACTAGCCAACAGCCATTAGCTAATAGCCTCTCTCCTTCTATTGTCTCTCTCCACATAATTCAGGTCCTTGTGGAAAGTTTCTTCGGTGAAGAAATAGGCAATGAAGGTGAGGACAAGCACAACAACCCCGGTGATCATTCCGGCACGGACCAGGGACCAGTGCCAGGATTTTTGGAAAAGGTCGAGGAACATTAAGTTTACCAGAGGCAAAGAACCGCGAACCATGTTGGGAATAGTGGTAGCGGCAGTTGCCCGGAGATTGGTTCCAAACTGCTCGGCACCCATGGTGACAAAAATGGCCCAGAAGCCGGTACTGAATCCCATCCAACCGCAAATAAGATACATATTGGTATCGCTGTTATTCAGCGGGCTGAAAAAAGCAATCAGGCAAACGACAGACAATAGATAAAAAATCAGTAGCGCTTTCTTTCTGCTTTGAAGCAATTGGCTAAGCAGACCAATGAGGATATCGCCAATAGAAATTCCAATGTAGGCAAACATGATGGACCTTCCCGAATCGATATGTGCGCCCGTGTAAAATTCATTGGCGAATTTGTCGCTCTGGTTCACCAGGATACCAATTACATACCAGGTGGGAAGACCAATAAGAATAGCGATAAGGTATTTGGTAAATCTTTTTCCATTGGTAAAGAAGGCCAGAAAATTTCCCCGGCTCACATTCATCTCCTTTGTCTGTCGGAACATGGAAGATTCAACGACACTGATCCGGAGTACCAGCAGCAGAATTCCAAGAATGCCGCCGATCTTGAAGCATAATCTCCAATCATTGGTAAACTGGTAGGTGAAGTAGGCAACTACTGCTCCCATAAGTCCAATGCCGGCGACAAGGGAAGTGCCAATGCCTCTTTTATTTTTAGGAAGCAACTCGCTCACCAGGGTGATGCCTGCACCCAGCTCACCTGCCAGTCCCAATCCCGCGGTAAAACGGCAAAGCGCATACTGGTCAACGGTAGTAACATAAGCGGTCACAAAATTAGCGGCTGAATATAAAATGATGGATCCAAACAATACCGAGAGTCTTCCTTTTTTATCGCCCAGCATGCCCCACAGAATTCCACCAAGCAACAGTCCCACCATTTGATAGTTGATCACTTTAGTACTGTCGGCAAGCATCGTGGCATCGGTAGATCCTACTGCCAGCATGCTGGATCTTTTTACAATTCCAAACAAAAGCAGGTCATAGATGTCTACAAAATAACCAAGAGCACCTACAATAACCGGAATGGAAAATATACCGTAGTTACGATTTGTGGTCATGGGATGAAGGTTGAACAGGGACTGGTTTTTCTTTGGGGAAAAACAGTTTATAGATCACAGGTAAGGTTGTAATCAGGATGATGCCGATGGTGATGGCTTCGATATGATCTTTCAGACTGAAGTTGAACTGGCTCAATACCCAGGACTGAAGGAAGTGTCCGCCCAGCATCATGGCGGTCACCCAGAATATACTTCCCAACAAATTGTATAAAACAAAAGTGGGACGTTTCATTTTTACAACTCCGGCAACAATAGGTGCAAAGGTGCGGATGATGGGCAGAAATTTAGCGAGAAAGACGGTTGCCTTTCCATACTGATGATAAAAATCGGTTGCGCGGACCAGGTGTTTTTTCCGGAACAGCCAGGTTTCTTTTCTTTCGTACAACAGAGGACCTGCCTGCCGTCCAAACCAGTATCCCACCATATTACCCAAAAATGAAGCAATGATCACCATCAGGATGATGACCGAATAATGCATGCCGAAAAATTGTGCTGCCAGTTCGCTCACATAAATGCCCGCTGCAAAAAGCAGGGAATCACCGGGAAGAAAAAAACCAACAAAGAGCCCGGTCTCGGCAAAAATGACGAAGAGCAAAAAATACAGTCCGCCATTGTGAATGATCCATTCAATAAACTGCTGGATAAACCCCTGTAAAAAAAAGATATGTAGTAAGTTCATTTATTTAAATTAATCACGGATTTCACGCCTGCCCGTACCGAACGGTACGTTCGGGCGGGTATTGATTTTAAGGATTTCACAAATTGATGATTTCATAGAAACCTGCTCTCTCCCTAATTCCTAATTCCTAATTCCCAATTCCACCTCAATACCTTATTACCCCAATACCTCAATACCTCTACCAACTATCAACTACCAACTATCAACTACCAACTAAATTCCCCTCTCCCATATCTCCTTCCCATTTACTCACTACAGAAGTAGCCAGTGCATTGCCGACTACGTTTGTCATGGTACGGAACATATCACAGAAATGGTCGATCGGAAGAATTAAAGCTACCCCTTCCGGTGGGATCCCGAACATTCCGCAGGTGGCCAAAACCACAACCAGTGATGCTCTTGGCACACCAGCAATTCCTTTGCTGGTGAGCATGAGCACAAGCAGCATGGTGAGCTGGGTTGCGAGCGAAAGGTGCACACCATAGGCCTGCGCAATGGACAATGAAGCAAAGGTCATGTACATCATGCTGCCATCGAGGTTGAAAGAATAACCAAGCGGCAGAACGAAGGCAACGATGCGGTCGCGGCATCCGAAGCGTTCGAGTTCCTCGGTGAGTTTCGGAAATACAGCCTCTGAACTGGTGGTGCTAAAAGCAACCAGCATGGGACTTCCGATTCTTCTGAGTAGCTCCTTCATTCGTCCTTTCAGGATCAGAAAACCTGCTGCCATCAATATCAGCCAGAGCACCGCAATGCCTACAAGGAAAAATACATAATAGATGCCATAAAATTTGAGGATGCGCCATCCATTGATTGCCACAACGGCCGCAATCGCACCAAAAACCCCAAGCGGTGCAAAGTTCATCACATAGTTCACCATTTTCAGGATCACGTGCGAAGCCACTTCCAGTGCATGGATCAGGGGCTTTGCATAATCGCCGATAGCCGCGGCTGCCACGCCAAAGAAAATTGAGAATACCACCAGCTGGAGGATCTCATTATTGACCATGGCTTCTACAAAACTTTTTGGAATCACGTGCTCCACGAAATTCTGCAGCGAAAAACTTTGCTGCTTGCCTATCAGATCTTTCAGGCCTGCGGTATCGGACTTTGAAAGGTCAATGTATGAACCTGGCCGCAGATAATTGACCAAGACCAATCCAATAAAAAGTGAAACAAGCGAAGCAGTGATGAACCAGAGGATGGCTTTTCCGCCAACGCGGCCCACTGTTTTCAGATCACCGAGTTTGGCAATGCCTACCACAAGTGTTGTGAACACCAGTGGTGAAATGATCATCTGCACCAGGCGAAGAAAAATGGTGCTCAGTAATTTTACATTATTGGAAAAGGATTCTTTGAATCCGGGTGATGCATAAAAGAACACGGCCAATCCAACAACAAAGCCCAGCACCATTGCAATCAAAATAAAAAAGGTCAGCCTGTTTTTTTTGCCCATATACTAAGCCCTGAATAACCGGATTGGTAAAAATAATGCTCAAAGAAATAGTATTTAATTGAAACCGGTTGGCTTTATGAAAATCAGGCGTACTGCTTATTAAATTATTGTTTTACTTTACGAGCTAAACTTAAGCGACTACTTTATGAGTTTATTTGTCAAGAAACCAATGAGCCAGCTTTTTGCAGAGGCAGATGATTCTGAAAAAGGATTAAAACGTACGCTGGGTACCGGTGCAGTGATCGCACTCGGAATCGGCGCCATCATCGGAGCTGGTTTGTTTGCCCGAACAGCGATAGCAGCTGCTCAGAATGCGGGTCCTTCTGTGACGATTGCTTTTATTATAGCTGCGGTAGGTTGCGCATTGGCAGGACTTTGTTATGCGGAATTTGCTTCCATGATTCCGATCTCTGGTAGCGCCTATACTTATTCCTATGCCACTATGGGCGAGTTGATTGCGTGGGTGATTGGATGGGACCTGATTCTGGAATATGGAGTAGGTGCCGCTACTGTAAGTAGTTACTGGAGCCAGTACTTCAATAAATTCCTCAGCATATTTCATACAACCGTGCCTTACGAATGGTGTCACTCGCCTTTTGAAGCGTCTGCTACTGGGGTACATGGCATCATCAACATTCCTGCGATCACCATTCTGCTGCTTCTTACTTTGTTGTTGATACGAGGTACCAAAGGTTCTGCGCTCGTGAACAATATTATCGTGATCGTGAAAGTGGCCATCGTGCTTGTCTTTGTTGCGGTGGGTTGGAGTTACATCAAGCCTGCTTACCATACACCTTTCATTCCTGACCCCACTGTTTATACAGATGCCCAGGGTGTAAATCATAATTTTGGCGGCATCATGGGATTGCTCGGAGCTGCCGGCGTTGTGTTCTTTGCCTTTATTGGATTTGATGCAGTATCAACTGCTGCTCAGGAAGCCAAAAATCCGAAAAAGACCATGCCCATAGGGATCCTTGGTTCGCTTGCCATTTGCACCGTCCTTTATATTTTGTTTTCCTATGTGCTCACCGGAGTCGCCAGCACACAGGATTTCAGAACCTATGGCAAGGAAGCATCCGTGGCTTATGCCATCGACCATCTCGATGGAAGCATGATCAATGGAGTGTGGCACGCTAAATTTGCCTGGCTTTCCGACCTGATCACCGTAGCCATTCTGTTTGGATTTTCCTCTGTGATCCTCGTGATGTTGCTGGGACAATCAAGAGTGTTTTTTACCATGAGCCGCGACGGATTGGTCCCAAGCGCCTTTTCTAAGGTGCATCCGAAATACAGAACGCCGTATAAATCCAACTGGATCTTTTTTGTGCTGGCCTCTTTATTCGCGGGATTTGTTCCTGCAGACGTAGTGGGTGAAATGACGAGCATCGGAACGCTCTTTGCTTTTATTCTGGTGTGTGCAGGTATCATGATACTCAGGAAAAAAGAACCGAACCTCAAACGTGAATTCACAACTCCACTGGTACCCCTTGTTCCAATCCTTGGCATCCTCGTTTGCGGATCCATGATCTTTGGATTGGGCTGGACCAATTGGGCAAGGCTGATTGTTTGGCTGATCATCGGACTGGTTATTTATTTCAGCTACAGCAGAAAACATAGCAAGTTGCAACAGGGAAAAGTGATACTACCAAAGGATCCTGTAGATCCTTTAAACCCCAGATAAACGAAAGACTGCATTCAAACCGTTTCCGATTACACCGGAAGCGGTTTTTTCATTCTATGTAGTACATTTGCGACCCGATGTAGAGAGTGGATGGCTATTGGCTATTTGCTGAGAGCAGTGAGCTGTGAGCTCGAATCTAAACTATCAACTACCAACTATCAACTATCAACTATACCATGGGTCGCATTTTTGAAGTGAGGAAGGCTACGATGTTTGCCCGGTGGGACCGGATGGCCAAACAGTTTACCCGGATTGGAAAGGAAATTGCCATTGCGGTAAAAGCAGCAGGACCCGATCCCAATATCAATCCCGCGCTGCGTCGGGCCATGCAAAATGCCAAAAGCGTGAACATGCCCAAGGACCGCGTCGAAGCCGCCATCAAAAGGGCGATGGGCAAGGAGATGGAGAACATTGAAGAAATTCTTTACGAAGGTTATGGTCCGCACGGTGTAGCCATTTTGGTGGAAACCGCAACAGACAATCACGTTCGCACTGTAGCCAATGTAAAAGCCATCTTCAACAAGGGCAATGGTACTTTGGGAAATAGTGGAAGTGTGAGCTTTCAGTTTAAAAAAATGGGAGTGTTCAAACTAAAGCCCGGAAGCATTAACCAGGAAGAACTCGAATTTGAACTGATCGATCATGGGCTGGAAGAAATGGGCGAAGGAACTGGTGAGAATGGAGAAGAAGTTTTGGTGCTCCGATGTGCCTTTCCTGATTTTGGAAAAATGCAGAAAGCCCTCGAAGAAAAAAGCATCACGCCTTTGAATGCGGAAGTGGAATGGATTCCTTCCACCACAGTTGAACTCTCCGAAGAACAGGCACAGGATGTATTGAAGCTGGTCGACAAATTGGAGCAGGACGAAGATGTTCAGAAAGTATTTCACAACCTGAGCTAATGAGGAAAAGCCATGAGCAGTTTATCGTTATCGTTTGTACTGTTTTGCTTCGTTGGTGACCGTCTTTTATAGATTGATGCTAAGAACAAAAGCCCCTGAGCACGTAACTCGCAGCTTTCTCTCAAACCACAGCTACACGAAGCTCTTAGCTCGCAGCTTCTCTTAAAAATCGATCTCTCCTCTCAGGTACAACACACATTTTCCGCTCATAAGAACTCTGTCGCCATCGAGGGTGCAATGAAGATCACCGCCTCGAGGGGAAAGTTGCTTGCAAAATAGTTTGGTCTTATGAAGCTTGGCACTCCAGTAGGGAACAATATTGCAGTGCGCAGATCCCGTTACCGGATCTTCTGGTATTCCCAGCCCCGGATAAAAACATCTCGATACCACATCAGCCGTTTGACCCTTTGCCGTTACAATCACGCCAATGGTATCCAGCTCCTTCATGATGGTGAAATCGGGTTGAACATTCTTCACCGCTTCTTCATCGGGAAGTACCACAAAATAGTCGCGCGACTTGAGCACTTCTATCGCCTGACTAATGCCGAGACTTTCATACAGCCTTGATGGAACAGAACAACTGTGCGGCATGCGTGAAGGAAAATCGAGCATGTACATTCCACTCCTGGCACTTGCTTTCAGAATGCCTGCCTGTTTTGTGGTAAAACTAATTTCCTCCACATGGGGCTCAAGAAAATTCTTAATGATGTAAGCAGAAGCCAGCGTAGCGTGACCGCAAAGATCAATTTCATATTCCGGCGTAAACCAGCGAAGATGATAACCTTCATCGGTCTTCACAAAGAAAGCCGTTTCACTCAGATTGTTTTCCAGCGCGATCTTCTGCATGATCTCGTCTTCCACCCAGGAATCAAGAGGGACAACAGCAGCGGGATTGCCGCAAAATATTTTGTCAGCAAAAGCATCAACCTGGTAAATGGAAAGTTGCATGGCTTCTATTTTAAATAAACGCGTGGTAGCGATAGTTTAAATTGTACGGCAATGATACGAATAGCGAAGATCAATAAAATGCAGATGACCCTTGAGAGGTCGCCGTGCATGGCCGAGCGGTAAAGAAAATAATAGATTGTTGCGCCACCAACACAAGCGAGTGCATAGATCTCTTTTTGAAAAATCAACGGCACCTTGTTCAGCAATACGTCCCGAAGTACGCCTCCGAAGCAAGCGGAAATCGTTCCAAGTGCAACACAAACAGCGGGACTAAATCCTTTTTCCATTCCAATCTCAAATCCCACGATCGTGAAAAGCCCGAGTCCCAATGCATCAAAAATAAAAAGTGCTGTGTTGAATTGCTTCAGTTTGGATCCAAACAACATGGTTATGATGGCAGAGAAAAAAATAAGGAGCAAGGTGTTTCCATTGTGCAGCCAGCTCACCGGAACATTACCTACCAGAAGGTCGCGCACCGTTCCTCCCCCGATGGCTGTTACAAACGAAATGATCAGGGTCCCAAATGGATCGAGTTTTCTTTCCATAGCCGAAAAAGCTCCTGATACTGCGAAAGCAAAGCTGCCGAGTATATCAATGACATGGAGAAATCCGGGATACATGGATTAAAGATAAGGAAGGGGAGTCGGGAGTTCAGAGTTCAGAGTTCAAAGTTCAGAGTTCAAAGTCGGTGAACTACGTGGCGGTTGGTGCTACATGTTGGCGGAGATTGCTTCGCTTCGCTCGCAATGACGTTCGTGGGTTTCGGGCCGATCTTGAAGTTGAAGGCGGAAGCCATTCGCTCAATGTTAAAGCCAGGTTCATAATCCTAAAACAAGTAATCGAAAAGGTATTCACTCAATGTTAAAGCCAGGTTCATATCGTAAAACAAGTACTCGAATTAAAGTAAACTTCGAAACTTGCGAACGTCATTGCGAGCGAAGCGAAGCAATCCCCGCCAACCTGCAAGTCTAACCGCTCGCTGGTTCACCAGCTCTGAACTTTAAACTTCGAACCTATGAACGTCATTGCGAGCGAAGCGAAGCAATCCCCCGCCAACCTGTAATGCTAACCGCCCTGTAGTTCACCGACTTTGAACTCTG
Source organism: Flavisolibacter sp. (assembly GCA_045805145.1). Taxonomy (GTDB): domain Bacteria; phylum Bacteroidota; class Bacteroidia; order Chitinophagales; family Chitinophagaceae; genus Flavisolibacter. The sequence continues at coordinate 8,419 of JBJMLU010000016.1, forward strand.
AACTTTGAACTCTGAACTTCTCACTACATTTAGTTCACAATAGTTTTCGAACAAACAATCAGGGTCATGCGAAATAAACGGCATACATGAAAGGCACTGGGGTCTCGTCTGTTTTTAAAACAGTGATGCTTGCTTTGGCGCTGGGTTCAGCAGAAGTATGCTTTGCCCAGTGCAATCAAAATATTGAGCCGCCGGCTCCCGGTTTTTTTAACACGGGGAAAAATGGTTCGGGTGGCAGTCTTCAGGCGCCAGCGAATGATCCCAACTGGATGGTAGCAAAAGATTCCATCAATGCAGTATATGCACCAGCCGTCGTGATGGCCGCACTTCCCAATAATTATCATGAAGCGATTCCGGCAGATGCGGCGTGGGTTTCTTTCAGTACACTGGGTGAACACACGGGAAATAAATTCTTCTTCTTCCGGTTGCTTTTCGAGCTCCCTTGTTCCAATCATTGCGGTGTTAGTTACAATGCGGGCAATAATTATTGTTTGAGCCTTGATCTGTACACCGATAATTCTGTATATGAAATCTATGTGAATGGAATCCCTCAAAGCAACAGCCTCGGAAATATGCCACTTTCAAATCCATTCAATCCTGTTGCACATACTCCAAACGACCGGACCACAGTGGTGCTTTGCAAAGACTGGAAAGCAGGTGCAAATTCCATCATCATCCAGGTGGCTTCATCTGCTACCGTTGCAGCACTGATGGTGCAGGCAAGTGCCAGGGCCGTTCCACCAATATCATCTACGATAACAGATTCAATTTGCAAGGGAAGAACTTATTTTTTTGGAAATAAAGCATTGACAGAGTCCGGACTTTATCTCGATACGTTTCACACTACATCCGGATGCGATTCTATCGTGGCGCTCCATCTTACCGTGAAAGAGAATTCAAGCTCCACCCTGAGTGCCACCATCTGCACGGGACAAAATTTTCTTGGTTATTCAGCAAGCGGCAATTACGCAGATACCCTGACTGCGGTAAATGGTTGCGACAGTATTCGCACCATCCACCTTACAGTATCAGACAGGCCTCATCCCAACCTGGGCACTGGCCTGAATGTTTGTGCAGATGATTCTTTGATTTTATCGCCCGGAGAATTCCTCAGTTATCTGTGGCAGGATTCTTCCTCTGCGAATTATTATGTTGTCAGAAAACCCGGAAGATATTCTGTAACGGTCACTAATATTTGCGGATCGGGCAGCGTAGAAGTTTTGGTGAACAACAATAACTGCGGCATCTTTTTTCCCACTGCCTTCACACCCGACGGCGACGGAAAAAATGATTTGTTTAAAATTATCAGCGCCCATCATTTTCAACTCTTCCGATTGACAGTATTCAATCGGTGGGGCAATGCAACCTTCGACTCGAATGATCCGGCGAAAGGCTGGGACGGAAAATTTCGTGGAAGAGCGGTTTCTTCGGGAATTTATGTTTGGTATTGCAGGTTTGAAATTTCTGGAAGGTTTTCAGAAATGAAAGGAACTGTTGCACTCATTCGTTAAGCAGAATCAATCACGTAGTTTTTGAAAGATATTTATTGAGCAAACCAATTCCCTTTTTTATCTCTTCTCTCCCACTCGATTCAATGCCCCACCATCCTGAGTATCCTTTTTCCTTACACAGATGGATCAGCCTCGCAGTTTCTTCTTCGGTTGGTTGGTTTCTGTACGACATGCCCTTTGCAAAGGGAACAGTTTTTTCCAGATAAACATAATTGTCAAAGTCAGCTGAAGGACTTCGCCAGTCCGGATAAGTTCCGAATGAAGGTTCGTTCATCATTTTCATCAGCTGAATCATCCAGTCTGGATCATTGGATACGCCTCCATGATTTTCGATCACAATTTCAATTTTTGCAGGCCTTGCGTATTCCAGCAATAATTGATAGGATTCAGTGGCCCATTTAAGCGCTTCTTTTTTGTCAACGTCCTGTGGACCCCGGCAATTGGTGCGGATGGCCCTGCAGCCAAGGTATTGTGCCACATCCACCCACTTGTGGTGATTGATGGCAAACTGTTTTCTTTCCTGGGTAGTAGCACCACATCCGTCACCCTCCTCATCCACCATGATCAATATGCAAGCGACACCCTGGTCAGCTGCATTCTGTTTGAGTTTTTTCAAATAAGTTTCAGTAGGCGATTCGAACAAAGTATTGACAAACTCAATTCCATTGAGTCCAAAATCTTCCCGTGCAATCCTGGGGAAATCAAGATTTTTCCAGAGTCCGGCACGTATCTCGACTACAAGCGCCCATTCTGCCAATGAAATATCGTCAGGCATTTTTTTTATGATTTACAGTTGTTGGCCGGAGAGAACAAGAGGGTGCGGAGGCTAGCCTACAGCTCCCATCCCTTCCGGTATTCACGGTAAAGAAATTTATTAGCGTCTTCGTTGTTAGTGATCTTCATTGTAGAAGAATCGTAGTCCACTTTTCTTTTCGCCCTTAGTGCTACACCGCCCAACAAAATTGTTTCAGTGACTGGACCTGCCAGCAGAAAACTTCCGGGTGATTCTTTTTTATTTTTGAACGCATCGATCCAGTATTGTGTTCCTTCCTCATCCACTTCCGTCGGCGCTTCCTGTCCATTGAGCCATGAACTCATTTTTGATTGGGGCAATAGTATGGGATCCTCGCAGCGGAAACCCGCGATGATCTTTCCCTTATCGCCCACGAACATCATGCCTTCCGGTTCCAGTGATGCACCTTCAAGTTCATCAGGAGTTTGAGGTTTCATGCCGCCATCATACCAGTACAATTCAAATGGAGGAAGGGTTTGTTGTGGCGGAAATTTAAATCGCACAATGGAAGAATAAGGAAAGGCCACATCATTGCGCACTCCATGGCTTACATGATTATCGATCTGGCTGGTGGTAGTGCCCCAGGCTTCTGCCGACAAAGGTGCGGTGTTGATTCCGAGCGTTAGGAAGAGTGGCCATAAACTGTAATGACCCATGTCGGCAATGCTGCCTCCACCGAAATCATACCAGCCACGAAAAACATTGTTTGTATAATTGGGATGATAAGGACGATCAGGAACGGGACCGAGCCAGAGCTGCCAGTCAAATCCATCAGGAACGGGTGGCGTATCGGTGGGATTTGATACCCACTGCGGC
>JBJMLU010000017.1:0-19547 GCA_045805145.1 Flavisolibacter sp.
ACTGGTATCGTGGACTTTTTCTCCATACAACTCACCTAAACATTTATGCCGCCCAAAAGCTTACCTCAATTGGGTTTTGTTCGATGGGCAGTTCAAATTTGTAAAGAGTTCATCGGGTGCCGACCAGGTGCCAGCAGGGGGGTTATTTTGAAAATGGAACGTCAACACCTGAAGTTTATGAGCATACTCTTTCCAATCTTCCCATAATAAAAAATGGTTACTTATATATTTTTGTTGATAGTTTACAGGTGACTCATACTCACGGCCAATTATTAGAGGAAGATCATTATTACCCATTCGGATTATCAATGGCTGGAATCAGTAGTAAAGCTTTGGAAGGAGCTGCCTCAGAAAATAAATATAAATACAACAGAAAGGAAGAATTTGCAGATGGCTCGGTGTTAGAGTTGTTGGACTGTGGAGCGCGAATGTAGGAGGATATGAAATAGTCAAAGGACCTTTACATTAAAACCTATTCAGCCACTAACATCGGTTACGAATTGATGAAGCAGTTTAAAATCCCGAAGCCAAACTTTTAAACAAGCAAGAATGAAAACGATACTCATATTTGTCTCTACTCTTGATGGCAAAATAACCAGATGGAACGAGCCACATGTCAGTGCATGGTCATCTCATCAGGATCAGGATTATTATAAAAATGTTTGGAATGAGTCAGGCCTTGTTGTTATGGGAAGTGGAACATTTAATGCTGAGACATTTAACCCCTCACAAAGCCACCTCTTAGTTGTTATGACAGGAGACCCTGATAAATATAACCATGCACAGGTTCCAGGTAAGATTGAGTTTACAAACGAATCCCCGGTCGAATTGACTGCACGATTTAAGCGTAAAGGACATCCGCAAATGCTGGTTGTTGGAGGACCACGTGTTGCAACCTCATTCTTAAAAGAACAACTAATAGATGAACTGTGGTTGACACTTGAACCCAAGATATTTGGGATCGGAGGTAATTTTGCAATAGATACAAAATTGGATATCAATTTAACTTTGATGCACTGCGAAAAAGTAAATGAACAGGGAACGCTGATTACTAAATATGCAATATTGAAAAATAAACGCTAGGGAAATCCACGTTCAATTTCCCACTTTCACTTTAACCCAGTTGGCAACTCGAAGGTGCAATGCGAGAATAAAAATTCAGATCTTGTGTAATAAAGCTATACCACTTTCTTTTATCTTGTTCATTTCCTATTCTGTTCTCAAACTCTTTGCCGGATTGCTAATTGCAGCCTTCACAGACTGGACACTTATTGTCAGTAAAGCAATCAATAAGACTATTAAACAGGCAGACGTAAATAACCACCAGCTAAGGTTGATTCGGTAGGCGAAATTCTCTAGCCATTTGCTCATGATATACCAGGCGGCTGGTATTGAAATAAGAGAAGCTAAGAAAACAAGTTGCAGAAAGTTTCCAGAAAGCATCACAGTAATCTGACTTGCTGAAGCGCCCAATATTTTTCTAATTCCTATCTCTTTTGTTTTCTGGAATATGGTGTAGGATATGAGTCCATACAGGCCAAGACAGGCTATCAGTAAAGACAATACAGAGAAGTACAAAAATATTCTAGAAAATCTTTCTTCAGATAAATACTGCTGTTTTATTTCCTGGCTTAAGAAATCATAATCAAATAGCGCCGAAGGGAAGTGTCTTTTCCAAGTATTTTCAATAAATGCGACAGCCTTGCCAGCTTGTTTAATATTGACATTCAGGGAAATTCTTGAAAACCCCCCATATAGCTGGGTAATTGCCAAGGGTTCTATGGCTTGCTCTAGGGAATTGAAATGAAAATCATTTGTCACCCCAACGATCACTCCTTTTGTGTCGCCCATTCTAAACGGCTTCCCAATGGCTGCCTGATTATTTTCCCATCCAAACTTTTTTACAGCCTTTTCGTTAACGATAATCTGACGAAGGCTGTCATTAGAATTGTGCCCGGTAAAATTTCTGCCTGCTATTAACTTAATTTGGTATACGGTGAAAAAGTTACTATCAACTTTAAGCCTTGAAGTGTTCACCTGTATTGGATTGCCTTTTGAGTCGATTGTTTCGGAACCACCTGTCCCCAAACCACCAATAATCATAGAATTGGAAGTTGCAGCTCCCCAAATTAGCGGGCTTTTTTTAAGTTCATTTTGAAAAGCTGTATATCCCTTGACTACATCCGTATTTCCATTGACCCTTATAAAAAGCAATCCATCTTTATTATATCCAAGGTCTTTGTTCTTTATAAAGGACATTTGGGAATTGATGACAATAATGCCTGTCGCGAGTACAATACTAATAACGAATTGAATCACCACAAGGGTTTTGCGAAGCAGTACTCCTTTGGTACTTGATATGAATGCACCTTTTAAAACTGCAGCTGGTCTAAATGAGGAAAGAATAAAAGCAGGATAAATACCTGAAATTATGCCCAGGAGAACGGCGATGCCAATGAGCAATAAAAGCAATACCGGAGACGATAACAAGGAAAGATCTTTGCCTGTTACCTGATAAAAAAAAGGCTGTAATAACGATGAAAAGACAACAGAAAATACCAATGCTAAAAGTGAAGTAAATATCGCTTCAAATAGGTATTGGAGTACTAATTGTTTCTTGTATGCGCCTACTACTTTTTTTATGTTTACTTCCTTGGCCCTGCCAAGAGAACGTGCTGTCGCGAGGTTCGTATAATTTATTCCTGCAATTAGCAATATGAATATGGCTACTGTAGAAAAAATATACACTTGTGTCATGCTTCCTGTTGGCGTTATTTCATTTTCAAGTTCTGAGCGGAGGTGTATATCGCTTAATGGTTGTAAGTGGTAAGAATAGATGGGTTTCCAGATCTGCGTTAGATCACCTATATATTTTTCATAAAAATGAGCCATCTTTTGTGAGAACACTTTATAGTCGACTCCTTCTTTTAATAAGAGGTAGGTGTAATAACTTCCATCTCCCCAGCCGTCTACCGAAAGCGCATCGGGTCTTGCCAGCTCAATGGTTTTGAACGAAGCAAGCATCTTGAATGTGAAATGAGCATTGGTGGGTGGATCAGGCATAATCCCTGTTACTGTATAATAAGCCCCATAGCCAGTGGTATCATACATATTAAGAAGTAAACTTTGACCCATTGGGTTTTTATCGCCAAAATATTTTTTTGCGGTAGACTCGGTGAGAATGATAGAATAAGGTTCTTTCAAAGCAGAAATTACATCTCCCTTTGTCAGATGATAACTGAAAACATTAAAAAAAGATGGGTCCGTAAGCAAGATGCCTGGTTGAAGCACCTGCTGGTTTTGATAGGTCACGATTTCTTCGCGCATTCTTAAGCGGACAGCATCCTTTACTTCAGGATAATCATTAAGCAATGCTTTAGCGATTGGCGCACCTGTTACGGCTGATTGTTTAATACCAGTCTGCGTGTTTTCAGTCAACACTACACGGTAGATGCGGTCGAAGTTTGTATTGAACTTATCATAGCTCAATTCATCGCTTACCCATAATGCAATCAAGGTAAAGCATGTTAGGCCAGCAGAGAGGCCAACAATATTCAAAAATGAATAAGTTTTATTTTTGATGAGGCTTCGCCAAAAAGATTTGGAATAATTTTTAAACATGTGCGGGGAAATTGCTTTGTAAAACCTGCAAATAAACAGCCAAGGAAGTATTCAGTTGGTAATCAACTTCCTATTCTAAATCGTGAAGCCATGGAGCGTTCGTCTTCGCACTATGGTGTGCGGTTTTGATACAGGGCATGGCTATATTTCGGCACGGACGTCTGCGGACGAACATTGGCAATATTGCTAACCTCGATGACGCCGTTGCAGCCCTTAATCCGACCAAGCGGACTAAGGGGAAAACGATCATTCGCGTTCGGCCGTAAGGCTCGGGATGTCAAACGCTTATGGACCTCCGAGTCGGATCGCGAGAAAGGTAAAATATAGGTTATGCAGGCATACTGAGGTTACGGTTATAGGCTATGTTGGTTGAACCCATCCAAGAGTCTTTTCCTTGCTATTGATAGACCAATTCCGTCTGTATGCAATAAGGCTTAAAATTAGAAGCAATGAAAGAGTTTCAGGCAACTTTTGACCTCTACGATAAACTGTCTTTTTTCCATTTTTGGGAAGTGGTAAATAGCAGAGAGCGTAAATTTTTTGTTCAGGCGAAATTGGGTTCTGGCCCTACCGAATCCTTTGAAATCAAACAAAAGGGAAGCTATGCGTGGGCTATAATGGATCCCGTTCCTGACTGGGTTTTAGCACTTCATCAAAAACTGTTTAGAGTGATTGCCGACAATAGTTGAATTAAGGCGAATTAGATTTAAATATATCAGTCCGGCCATTCAATTCAGGAAACGGAATATCTCTATGAACACATGGAAAGCATTTCAATAGCATCCGACCCAAATCGTTTACACCGGAATACTTAAGTGAAATCAGGAAGAAATGCTTTCTTAAACCTGATGGCGTTGGCTATCGATAAAAAAGCAGATACGTCGAGCAAAACACATTTCGATTGACTGTCACAGGCCTCCTTATTCCTCAAAAAAGAACAGATTAGGTCTATAAATATTTTCCCATTCGCTTGAGTGGTGCTGCCCGGTTTTTAGAAATTACTTTTTACGGAGACAACTAAAGGAACAATTCCCTGAAACGTCAACAGGGTAAATGCAAACAATCTGCAACTTCATCCAAGAGTTTAAGCCACTGACTGACGTTCGCTCAGGGAAGTTGACTAATGATTTATGAGGCCGTACAGAACGTTGGAGGCAATATTTCAGTTTTATATAGGTGGTTATATTTTTTGCACTGTATATATACCGTATTGTTTAGCGGGCTCGTTTACTTAACTTTCATTATTCCCTGCTTTCTGCCTAAGGCCATATACAAACTGTTTTACTTTTGGACGATTCCTTAAAATATAATCAACACACGCCTGAAAACGATAAAACGTTTTATAAAGTGCAGGTTAATTATAAACCTGCTAATTGGATTGTTTACCTCGATTTGGCAGTTCGGTTAGGTATTTTTTTTCTGTATGTGAACCTCGCTTTGAAATTCTGGATTTTTATGACTGCCAATGTTCTTTTCTTCGTCATTGAGATTATCCTCAAAACTACTAGAGAAGACAAACTTAAAGAGGCTGCTCAAAACAAAATTAATCCAAAATATAAGGAAACGATCACCCAGTATGATACGGATTCCACTTCGGAAAATTTATTTTCCTTTTATGCAATTGGAGGAATTATTTTGTCCTATTTTATCTGGCGTCCTCTTTTCAACCTTTCTCTTTGGTACAATTACATTTTTTTGATCCTGGTTTGTCTTGTGTCCATAGTTCTTTTTATCGCTACGGCGGTGGCGGTACAAATACCCAAAACTTTGGATGTGGCGGCAAATAAGGTTATGAAAGTCCAAGTCCAGAAAAGTATCCGAATGGAGGTGGACGTTACAAAAGACTTTCCGGCACTATTCATTACTGATCCCACAGAAAATCAAATAATTATTGATGAAGTGGATTTTAATGATTCTCAAATTGCAAAACTGGAAAGCAATCTAAAAAATATTAATTCTAAGGTGGATGCATACACACTGGAAAGCGTATTGCTTGGCGCTTTGGCCTTTTCTGGCTTTTTGACGATTGTGGCATCAAACACTATTGCCCATACCGAATCTAGTTACCACCAATTAAACGTCGTCATAACGGAGATAGTCCGCTCAATTATTCACAATGATCATGAAAGCTTGCGAAACAATCTTGCACTTTTAATGCAACACGATACTCTTTTTTTGGTGGTCATGCTGGAGAGCTTGATCTGCTCGGTGTTTTTTATTTTGGTTCTCACCTTGAGACTACGGTTTAGCGATTTAGCGCTAAAACTGGATTATTTGATTCGCATTATGAATATTTTCAACGCCAAGGAAGAGGAATTGATTAACATGAAACTGCAAGGCGAAGGGGATGAAGTTGCTATCGATAGACGAATGTCTCGTATTAGTTCGAAAATTACAGCTGCCTTGCAAGATGCTGATAAGTTTTCAATAGAGATCAGTCCTGTCATCCGCATGATGGGAATATACCGGAGCATTGGCATCACCACATTTTACATTATATTGGTTACGAGTGGTCTTTATTTTTCCGGAGCACTTTCTATATTAATTTTCCTTCTTGCTTTTTTAACCATACTATTTCGGGTAATGGAAACCCGGCTGAGGTTGAACAGAATTACACAACTGTTGCGAAGGCATTAATAGAGGGAGTATGGTTATGTAGACACGTGGGCTATAGGGGTCAAACAAGGGATCTTTTCAGCAGTCACAATCAAAAAAGAGATGGTTGCACATTTCAAAAGTGTGTACTAAAATTACAATGATCGGTTAGACGTTATTGTACTTCAGTTTTCGTCCAATGGAGGAAATTTCTGTAAGAATATTATACCTTTTGCCGAACTATTTGATACCATTTGCCGAGCCACCTTTTGTCCTTGATCCGCCGTCAAGTGTAATGTATCAGTAAATTAGTAGAGCGGTGGTAGTACCGCCTCCTCCATTCTAGCAGCTTAAGACAATGTTTTTGTATTCTTTCACCTCAATGATTGTCCTATGCTATCACTGATTCAATTTTTGAGTGCCATTCAGCCCTTACCAGAAGGAGCGCAACAATACCTGTATCGAAACCTGAAACAAAAACGCCTTAGGTCCGCAGACACCTGGCTGAAACAAGGACAAGTCTGTTTTAACGTAGCCTTTATCGAGGAGGGTTTAATGAAATCGGTGTATACAAAAAACGATCGCACCTATATAAACTGGTTTATGAAGGAAAATGATGTCATGATTGCGGTTCGTTCTTTTTTCGAACAAATCCCTTCTAAGGAGGCGATTGTAGCTGTTGAGCCTACATTTCTTTACTACATCAACTTTGAGAGTTATAAATACCTCAATGTTCATTTTCCCGAGTTTCAGTTGATCACCACCTCACTCATGGCACTTTATTATGAAAAATGCCAGGACCGTACGGAAATGCTTCGTCTATACCGTCAGGAACGGTTTGCGGAATTCATGAAATCAGAACCGGAGCTTTCACTGCGCATTTCGGGAAGAGACCTGGCAGCCTACCTGGGAATGACCGAAGAATGGTTGAGCCGCCTGAGAAGCGCTCAGTGGGCGTGATTGGGTATATGAAGTTGGTCAAGGTGATTGAACCAATATCCTAAAATTAGCCAAGACGGATTTTAAGTTTTTTCAATTCTAACAAAGTCCATCCCTTCTTCCGCCATCTATTTTTGACCTACAACATTCAACCATCATGAAACCATTTATAGCCATTGCTTTTTGTCTTTGTTTCCTAATCTGCTGTAAAAAAGAGATCAACCGATCTTCATCTCTTTATTTGAGCAGGGTAGAGGAGTCACTGAAAGACAGCTTGGATCAGTCAACCTACGCGAAACTCGATTTCTCCAGGGTTGTTTTATCAAAAGTGGACAGCGCTGATTTATTCGTACTTCGAATTCCCTATAAGAGCGAAAGCCCGCGCAGCGATTTTATAGCCTTGAGAACCAGCGCAGCTGGAAGAATACTTGCAGGGACCTTGGTGCATCTGGAAGGGAAAAATGTCGAACAAACGGAGGGAGAGCGGAAGCGTCAAAGTTTTGAAGGAATGATTTCGCTTTCTTCCTTAGACGGGCGTAACCGAATGACCTCCGAGATCTATAATGGCTATATCCAGGTCTATCATGCAAAAACTCTTACACGGACGACGTCCATGCAGGCGCCCGATGTTCTACCAGAGGTCATCGTAGTGGCTTATGTGCATGATTCAGGATTGTCTTTTTCGGACCTGATGCTTTTACAGAGTTTTTTCTTTGACTCAGGGGATCGTGGTGATTCTAACATTTCGAACTATTACACATCGCTCGACGGCGGATACGGAGGAAATGGAATGTATGTGGGAGGAGGGGGAGCAGGAAATGGAGGAATTACGATGGATGATCCCGTTTTAATCGATGTTGACACATACGCTGACCATCCAGCTATTAATATTACGGATTACCTAAAATGCTTCGATAATATCCCTGATGTTGGTGCTACTTGTTCAATTGAAATATTGACTGATATACCAGTAGATAACGACCCAACAAAGCTCTTTGATTGGAAAACAGAATCACCTGGACACACATTTTTGCAACTACGAAAGAGCAATGGAAACCAGTTTGCACTTCAAAATATTGGCTTTTATCCTAAGAGTAATTGGAAAGAAGTTCTAAATGCTGACCCTGTGGATAGCAAGTTTGTAGACGACGGAGGACATGAATTTAATGCATCGCTTAAAATGAGCTTAACCCCTTTTCAATTGAAGGAGATTATAAACAAAATTCGATCAATGGCACCTGGGCTAAAATATGATACTGATGAATTCAATTGCACTGATTTCGCGCTTGAAATTTTCAATTACGTCCGAACTCCCTTAGAGATTCCAAGATATTCAGTTCCTGGTGGTATCGGAACTAATGCCACTAGGACGCCCCAGGGTCTCTATGTCAAATTGAAACAAATGAAAGATGGACGTGATTCAGAGGCAAATAATATTAGCATCGGATTTTTAAAAGCCTGGGTTACCAGCAGTGATGGTCCTTGTTTTTGAAATTTAGTAAATTTATTAAATGAAATTTATGAGAGTAATAAGGTTGTTGGGTCATCCAGTTATTTTAATCATTGCTTTTCTTTTGCTAATTATTGAAGGAGATAATTTCGGAGGTTTTTTTCTCTTATATTTAGTTTTATCTATTCCCCACGGCGAAGCATATTCCTTAATTGCTGGTATAGGCATAGCAACAATCATTATTGGCTTCAACCTCCACAAACAGTACCAAAGATTTTTAAAACCCATCTGTTATATTGCTGGATATCTTCTGATGATTTTGTCTCTGATTCTATCTTTTGAAAAAGGTAACAAATGGGAAACGTTTCATCAATCTGTGCCGAGTTTAACATTTCTAATCTTTGCCATCTTCAGTTTCTTTTACTTGATCACAACAATTCAATTACTAGTAAGCCATTTTATTTATTCGCATACTGTAAAGAATATTAAACGGATCTGAATTTGTTTCAAGCCTGAACAGATTCTATTGTGTAGTTTGAAAACCGTGAGTCATGTTGCATCAAATCAGCTGGACCACCTACTGGTCAACTATTGCCATTGTTTTAGTCTTTTATTATCTGATTGTCTTTCTGAAATATTTCTACTTCAGAACCCGGTCTTTAAATCAGATGGCTGCATATCCGTCGTTCAAAAACGGGTATCAGGGAAATGAAGAATTAACTGGTTTATCCAATACTCAATCTATCGAAGGTCATGACAACGATGTTCAAATTTTAAAGGACGCTGCGCCTTTAATTGTTCGGTCGTTTATCGACGAATTGGAAGCATTTTTCCAAGCGTCAAGAAAAGGCAGTTGCTCAAAACAAGACCTGATCATTTCACTTCAATCCATCGCTTTAAAATATCCCTCACTCCATCAATCAGAATATCAATCTGTCCTCAACAATCTTATGGTGTCTGAAAGCGAGCATATCTGCCAGGTGAAACTAAAGGAAAGCGATATGGCGGAAGTGTGGATGGTTTAGTGTTGGGCAGACTCCCCCGGCCCTGCCTCCGTAGGGCGGGGCCCGTGGGGAGCATTCATTCTCTCAGAATACCGTGAACAAGAAAAGTGTGTCTATGAGAAATATTCTTTCCAAGCAGTTTTTACGATCAATCCTTTTTACGTTTTTCTTATTGAGCGCAAGACTCGCACTGTTTGCACAAGATGCCAATGCAGGTATCAATGACGCCAACACGAAAGTCAGGTCCTATTTTGCTTCTGGTGCCAATTTAATGTATGCAGTAGGTGGTATCGTTGGCCTCATTGGCGCAGTCAAAGTCTACCAGAAATGGAACCAGGGAGACCACGATACGGGCAAAGTCGCTGCAGCGTGGTTTGGTTCCTGTGTGTTTCTGGTGGTAGTGGCCACTGTCATAAAATCCTTCTTTGGTATTTAAAATTTCATAGGTCCATTGCGCAGAAAACAAAAAGTTTGTAGCTAAATGAGTAGCGTATATACCATCAACAAAGGCATCAATAAGCCCATTGAGTTCAAAGGCCTGAAAGCTCAATATATCTGGTGGCTTGGAGGAGGGTTGGTTGTACTGCTGATTCTGTTTGCTATTTTTTACATCTGCGGTTTGAACCCATTTATCTGCGTGGTGATCATTCTTGGCTCTGGCACGTTTTGGTTTATGTATGTCTACCGACTGAGTCACCGGTACGGAGCGCATGGCATGATGAAAAAATTAGCCCGCCGAGGCATTCCAAAACTCATTGGGACATATTCGAGAAAACTTTTTATAAAGGCCCGATAAGAAAATATAAGTGTGTATGGAAAAGTGGCTGAGTGATATCATTCCTATTATGGGTGTAGAGCATGACTGCATCCTTTCAAAAAGAGGGGATATCACAGTGGTATTCGAGATAAAACTCCCGGAACTCTTTACGCTGGGAGACCGGGACTATGAATCACTACACCAATCCTGGATCAAAGCCATCAAAGTACTTCCCAGGCAAAGTGTTTTTCATAAACAGGATTGGTTTACCAAGTCAAGCTATAAAGCTGATTTTAATAAAGAAGACATTTCTTTTTTAAGGCGCAGCAGCGAACGCTATTTCAACGAGCGACCCTTTTTGGATCACCGCTGTTATGTCATGCTCACTAAGCTGGCTGTGAATGCAAGGCCTTCTTCTTCTTTGTTTTCATCTCTGATTCGTCCATATTCAGTGCCTGATCAAAGCATTCAACCCAGACTCCTGCAGGATTTTTTGGATAGTGCTGGCCAGTTCCAGAAAATTTTATGTGACAACGGATTCATCGGCATGCGAAGGTTAAAAGAGGAAGACATGCTGAGCACGGAAAAAAAATCCGGGCTGATCGAACGGTATTTTTTTCTTCTTTCCCATGAACTACAACCAATTATCCGGGATATTTCCTTTAAAGAAAATATAGCGGTCGGTTCTTGTGTTTGTCAGCTTTATTCACTTAGTGATGCAGCTGATCTTCCATCGCTTTGTGGATCCCGCATCAATTATGACCGCTATACCTCTGACCAGACAAAGTTTTCCGTAGGGTTTGCCGCACCCATCGGACAGCTTCTGTCCTGCAATCATCTTTATAACCAGTTCATCTTTATAGATGACCCGCAGAAGACCATTCAAAAACTAGAAAGCAAACGGCTACGGCTTCAAAGCCTTTCAGCATACTCACGAGAAAATGCAATTTCCAGGGACGCCACAAATGATTTTCTCAACGAAGCGATTTCTGAAGGTAGGCAACCTGTCAAAGCACATTTTAATCTACTCGTGTGGACAGAAGATCCCTCTGAGATCAATGACCTGAAAAATCTTGTCACCAGCGCACTCGCTCAAATGGAAGCCACACCCAGAGAGGAAAAAGAAGGTGCGCCACAAATTCATTGGGCCGCAGTTCCAGGCAATGAAGGAGATTTTCCGCTTAATGACACCTTCGATACATTCGTAGAGCAGGCCTGCTGTTTTCTTAATCAGGAAACCATTTACCGTAGTTCTCCAAGTCCCATTGGCATCCGCCTAGGTGATCGCTTCAGTGGAAGGCCTCTGCATGTCGACATTTCCGATGAGCCGATCAAAAAAGCGGTTACTACCAACCGCAATAAATTTATCCTGGGCCCTTCAGGAAGTGGAAAATCTTTTTTCACCAATCATATGGTGCGCTCTTATTATGAGCAGGGCACGCACGTGGTCATTGTCGATGTGGGTCATTCCTATCGCGGGCTATGTGATCTGGTGAAAGGTTATTATTTCACGTATGAAGAACAAAACCCTATACGCTTCAATCCCTTTTATATCGCAGAGGGCGATCAACTGGACACAGAAAAAAAGGAAAGCATTAAAACGCTTTTATTGGCCCTGTGGAAAAAAGACAGCGAGGACTTTAACCGAAGTGAATACGTAGCCCTTTCAAGTGCCCTTCAACTGTATTATGCATTTCTGGAGAAAAGAAAAGAAATTTTTCCCTGCTTTAATAGTTTTTACGAGTTCCTGCAAACTCAATTTGTTGCAGTATTGGAGATAGACCAGGTCAAGGAGAAAGATTTTGATGTGTCCAATTTTCTCTATGTGCTTCGGCCTTTTTATAAGGGCGGTGAATTTGACTTTCTCTTAAACGCCCGCGAAAACCTGGAACTACTCGCTCAACGCTTCATTGTATTTGAGCTGGATAACATCAAAGACCACCCGATCCTTTTTCCGGTGGTCACGATCATCATTATGGAAGTTTTTATTTCCAAGATGCGCAAACTCAAAGGCATTCGCAAAATGATCCTCATTGAAGAAGCGTGGAAAGCCATTGCCCGCGAGGGTATGGCGGAATACATCAAATACCTCTTTAAAACAGTGAGAAAATTTTACGGGGAGGCGATTGTCGTGACCCAGGACATTGAAGACATAATTTCCTCTCCTGTGGTCAAGCAAACCATTATCAACAACAGCGACTGCAAGATTTTATTGGACCAGTCCAAATACCAAAACAAATTTGATCAGATCCAGGAGCTATTGGGCCTGACTGACAAAGAAAAAACATTGGTCCTCTCGCTCAACAAAGCCAATGATCCACGGCTCAAGTATAAGGAAGTGTTTATTTCCCTGGGTGGAATGCTTTCAAAAGTGTACCGCACCGAAGTCTCTCCTGAGGAATACCTGGCCTACACCACAGAGGAGAGCGAAAAAATCAAAGTAGCGCAAGCTGTCAAAAAATACGGAAGCATGGAAAAAGGAATTGCCCTGCTGGCCGCAGAATTACAACAGCCATGAACAATAAATTTTAGTGTATGAAAAAGATCTTGGTTTTGCTTTTAGCCCTGCAGGTCAACTACTCACCAACCAAAGCACAAGGACCCATTTCCCTGATCATCAAAGAAGCAGTGAAAAAAGTAATTGTGGCCATTGATCTAAAAATCCAGCGGCTGCAAACAAAAACCATTTGGCTTCAGAACGCGCAAAAGACACTTGAAAACACGATGTCCAAATTAAAGCTGGATGAAATCTCCGGCTGGGTGGAAAAGCAAAAAAGGCTTTACCAGGATTATTTCGATGAACTCTGGAAAGTAAAGGATGTTGTGGCCTATTACCATAAAGTAAAAGAGATCTCTGAAAAACAGGTAGCGCTCGTAAAATCCTACAAAAAAACATTTCAGGCCATTGAGGCAGACAAACATTTTTCTGCGGAAGAAATTCTTTATATGGGCCAGGTATATACAGGCATTATTGAAGAAAGCCTGAAAAACCTGGAATTGGTTTCCCTGGTTATTAGCTCCTTTACCTCCCACATGTCTGATGCAAAACGGATCGAACTGATGGACCAGGCAGCAGAAGGCATCTCTAAAAATTATGATGACCTGCGAATATTTAATAGCCAGAATCTGCAGCTTTCCCTGGCCCGGGCCCAGGATGCGCAAGAGATCCAAGACGTCCGACGCCTTTATGGAATAGCAGAATGAATGGCTTGCAATACTAAAAACAACTTCAATGAAATTATTGCTGGTACATATAATCAGTATTTACTCCGTGCAGATGCAGGCGCAAAAACCAAGTGAGTTTATCGATCAGGAAAAAAAGCAGATCACTTACCGGGAAAAACAAATTGCCGCCCTGAAAGCCTATGCGCAACTTGCGCGAAAAGGATATGACCTCGCACAAAAAGGGCTCAGCACCATTTATCAGATCAGAAATGGGGATTTTGAGCTGCATCAAATAAATTTTTCTTTACTGGGCCAGGTGAATCCCAAGATCAAAAAATTATCCGTTTGCACAGACATCGCTACGCTGGCATTTGCTATTGTTCACAACTGCAAGGCGGCCATGTCTCATTTTAAGAAGCAACAGGATCTGACCAGTGAAGAACTACAATACATCGTAACAGTAAGTAGTGAACTCATTCAGGGGTGCATGGAAGAGTTGGATCATTTAACCATCCTTACATCAGACGACACAATTGCACTTAGTGATGACGCCCGCCTCAAAACAATTCAGTCACTCCGGGAAGACATGCTGGACCGGTTTCATTTCATGAAAAGTTTTCTTGCGGACGCCGTAGCGCTGTCTCACCACAGGGAATTAGAACACCAAAGCCTTACCCGAATTGGCAAACTGTATGGACTTGATCACTAAAACATAAAATCAAGAAGATATGAAAAACTGTGTGATCGGATTTTGTTGTCTTTTGATCTTTTCGCTACCGTCTTCAGCGCAACAGCAGGAGATCGAGCAATTGATTCTGGATCTGGAAAAGCTCTCCCAGCTTAAAGGCATATTACAAGACCTGAAAAAAGGCTATGAGATTGTTTTTGCAGGCTACACGACAATCAAAAACATTTCTGAGAAAAACTTTGACCTGCACAAGGCCTTCCTGGATGGACTGCTTCAGGTAAGTCCTGCTGTCGGGAAATATTACCGAATCCAGCAAATCATCTCTCTGCAACTCCGGCTTATCCAACAGTACAAAACCACCTTTCGGCAGTTTACTCAAAGCGGACTCTTTTCAGAAAGCGAACTGGATTATATCTCCCGCGTTGATAAAGGACTGGTCGACCAGAGTCTAAAAAATCTCGAAGACCTGACCAGTGTACTCACCTCAGGGAAACTTCGAATGTCGGATGATGAGCGGCTCAACGCGATCGACAAAATATTTGAGCAACAGCAGGACCAGTTTTCATTTCTTCAAAAATTTACCAGCGATGGAAAACTTTTAGCGCTTCAAAGGGCAAGAGAGAGTCATCAGTTGACTCAGTCTAAAAACCTGTTTGGAATAACCCATTAGCAATTTTTTTATGACACAGTGTGTACGGGTCATGTGCAGCATGATCGTGATGATTTTTTTGCCTTGTTTTTTGTTCGCCCAAACGAGTGGCCTCGCGGGACAGATCGGTGGTCTGCAGCCAGTGCTCGACCAGCTCTATGAAGAGATGCTTCCCCTGTGCAGTCAGCTTATAGGTGTGGGAAGAGGGATCGCCGGATTTGCCGCCACCTGGTACATTGCCTACCGCGTTTGGGGTCACATCGCAAGGGCAGAGCCCATTGATTTTTATCCTTTATTCCGGCCATTTGTGATCGGCTTTCTGGTGCTCATTTTTCCCTTGGTCATTGCCCTGATCAATGGCGTCATGAAACCAGTGGTTACAGCAACAGCGGGCATGGTGCAGGACTCCAATAAATCGATTGAGCAATTGCTCCTGAAAAAAGAAGAGGCCATTAAAAAAACCAATGCCTGGCAGATGTATGTAGGGGAGAGTGGTAGTGGAGACAGGGACCGTTGGTACAAGTATACACACCCCGATGATCCCACCGGCGATGATGAAGGGTGGTTGGAGTCGATTGGAAATGATATTCGCTTTGCGATGGCGAAGGCTTCGTACAATTTTCGAAACTCCATCAAGGAGTGGATGAGTGAAGTGCTTGAGGTCCTCTACCAGGCAGCCGCATTATGCATCAACACCATCCGGACTTTTTATCTGGTGGTGCTGGCAATCCTCGGTCCGTTGGTATTCGGTATTGCGGTATTTGATGGATTTGGTTATTCGCTCACCGTTTGGCTGGCACGCTACATTAATATTTTTCTATGGCTGCCGGTGGCCAATATTTTTGGTTCTATCATTGGCAAGATCCAGGAAAAAATGATCGCCCTGGATATTCAGCAGATCAACGCTTCGGGCGATACGTTTTTTTCTTCGGCCGATACTGCCTATCTCATCTTCATGATCATCGGGATCATCGGATATTTCACGGTGCCTTCGGTTGCTAATTACATCATTCATGCAGGCGGAAGCAATGCACTGTTGTATAAGGTCAATAATGTATTTTCTTCTTCCACTTCTTCCCTCATGAACAGCGCCTCGGGAAGCGCCGGTATGGTGGCAGAGTCCATGGGCCAGGCTGCTGGCAAAGTCGTAAACAGCGTGAGTACGCAGGCCAGTCAGGGAGGCTATCAAGCGGATAAAGGATCTAGTTATTTCCGGGATAAACTCTCCTCTTAAAAATTCAGACATGTTTCAACAAGCAAAAAATATGGACACGGCCTTCCGTCAGGTACGCATGTTCACACTGGTGGTCATGCTGACCAGTTTTTCGCTCGCGGTTTTTATTTCCTATAAAAGCTATCAGCTAGCGTCCTGGTCGAGTGAGCATATTTATGTATTGGCCGGAGGAAAAGCCCTGGAAGCATTTGCATCCCTCAGAAACGAAAACATTCCGGTAGAGGCGCGCGATCATGTGCGCATGTTTCATAATTATTTTTTCACGTTGGACCCAGATGAAAAAGTGATTCGTCAAAACATGGAAAACGCTCTATACCTCGCAGACGGTTCTGCCAAAAAAGTCTACGAGACACTAAAAGAAAATAATTATTACGCAGGGATCATCTCGGGAAATATCAGCCAAAAAATTTCTGTGGACAGTATATGGGTGGATATGGACCGCTCACCGATTTATTTCAAGTGCAGGGCAACCATTACCATTATCCGCACGAGCACGATCACCACCAGAAACCTTGTTACTGAAGGATACCTCCGTTCTGTGAACCGGTCCGATAACAATCCGCACGGTTTTATCATTGAACGCTGGAATACGCTGGAAAACCGGGACATAAAATCAGAAGCCAGATAATGTTGTTCAGGGGAAAAAATAGCAGAGCGAGGAAAGCGGCGACACCGGAGTGGATGCAAAAACGCCTGGCAAACATCGATGAAAAGCTAAATCGTCTAAGCGGTTTTCTCACACTGAAAACCAGCCTGGTTTCAAAAAGAAGAAAAATGATGGTATTGATTCTTTTTTGTGGCGTCTGGAGCTGTTATAGTACAGTGCTGATCATTGAAAACTTAAAAGCTCATGAACACTTCAGGAGGCCTGCTTCCATACAGTTCCTTCCCCTTCACCGAACCTCAGTTCCCCGACCCTTTATGACGGAAAAAGAATTTCAAAATATTCATCACTTCAAACTTATTCTGGATAGTCTGCATAGTGGAAGCAAACAAAAAACGAAGATCGATGACCTGCTGCTTCGACGGCCGCACCTTCTGGACAGTCTTCAGTATTTGGAACAGCTCTACCAAAATCAAATCAAAAACAAAGCATATGAAAAATGAGACAGCGGGATGGAAGCGCAAGCGAAAAATGCTCTTGCTAATTCCTCTCTTCACACTTCCATTTGTCACGCTTGCATTCTGGGCGCTTGGTGGTGGCGATGAGAAAATGTCAAAACAATCTCCAGGCAGTGGCCTCAATGCGGAACTGCCACCAGCAAGGGTTAAAGAAGAAGTAGGAGAGGACAAACTTAGTTTTTATGAACAGGCGGACCAGGATTCTATTCGCTTGGGCAAACAGCATCAAAGTCAGGAAATTGATTTTTTAAATCAACCGGACAGCTCTTCTTTCTCCCGAAGGACTGGCCCACTTCAGTCTTATACCCCAGATATTTCCGGGACGGATAAGAACGAACAAAAAGTTTATGCAAAACTTTATGAGCTGCAAAAACAACTCCGTCAAAATACGCAGCAGGCTGGCCCATCACCGGCTTCTCAATTACAGCTGCCCGAATTGCATCAGATGCCTGCAGAGGAGAGAGACGCAACACCAGATCCGGAAATCGACAGACTAAATCAAATGATGGATAAAGTCCTGGATATCCAGCATACGGAAAGAACAGAGCAAAAGACGCAAGCGCCAGGAAGAAAAAATGCACCCACTACATTTTTTGTACAGAAAGCTTCAGAGTACTTCAGGCAAAATCATTTTGAAGGAGAAGATAGCGCAAATGGCGATCGTCCGGCAAGTAGGTTTTACTTAGAAGAGTGGACAAATGCAGTGGACAGTGCGAATGCCTATCCAGCATTTATTTATGGAGACCAGAGTATTGTCAGCGGCAGCGATGTAAGACTTTGCCTGAATGAGAATATTGATATTAAAGGAGCAAAAATTGTCAAGGGAAGTTTTCTCTATGGCGTCGCTACGCTTTCAGCAAGCCGGCTCCTGATTCATATCACCTCTATTAGAAACGGCAACAGTATTTACCCCGTTGATTTATCGGTTTACGATTTAGATGGGCAAGAGGGTATCAATATCCCGGGCTCTGACCTTCGGGATGCATCCAGGAGCGCGTTTGAAAATTCCATGCAGAAACTGGATATCATGAACCTCGACCCAGGCGTCAAGGCCCAGGCAGCAGCAACAGGACTGGAAGCAATAAAAGGACTCTTGTCAAAAAAAGCAAGAAAGATCTTGGTGCACCTTTCAAATGGCTATGAAGTGTTGCTAAAAAACAAAGTGATTGATTAATCAAAATAGTAGCAAATGAAAACGCAATTAAGCATCTGGTTATGTAGCCTCTTATTCATTCAGGCATCTGCGCAAAGTACAAAGAGTGCATACGAGCAAATAGGGCTGAGTACAGATAAAACAAGTAGTTTGGTTTTTCCCTCCATGATCCGTTATGTAGACAGGGGGTCCCCGGAAATTCTAACAGAACCTGTGGGAGAAGCGCCGAATATTTTGTTGATAAAAGCGCGCAAGAGCTGTTTTCAGACCACGAGCCTCAATGTGATCACCTCAGATGGAAGGATCTATTGTTTCATCATGCACTATGATAGCTTGCCACCACAGCTCATTCATTATGTCTCTACAGAGGATGTAGGGATAACATCGCAGGATACCCGTACGATCACCGATCTCCAGACTAAATTATTGACAGACGCGCTCCAGTATCATAACCCGGTTGGTAGAACACGAAGCGCACGGTCATGGGGAATATCTGCAAGACTTGTAGGAGTATTTACAAAACAAAACCTTTTGTTTGTATCACTTCAACTACGCAATTATTCTTCTTTGCCTTATGAGTTGGACCAAATCAGGTTTTATATAAAGGAACCTGCAAGGTCAAAGCGTACAGCCCAGCAGGAAAAGGCTATGACCCCAGTTTATCTATCCGTTAAACCCTTGAGTGTACAGCAAAATAGCCAGGGCCACATCTCGGTAGCCTTTCCGCAGTTTACGCTTCCCGCGGGAAAAAAATTTTTCATCAGTATCTGCGAAAAAGAAGGAGGAAGGGATCTGCAGCTGCGGCTCACCAACCGCGACCTCGTTCACGCGGTCCTGCTTCCCTGAAAAAAAATGATAACAAACATCAATCAACTTAAAACATATTTTATGAATGAAAAGAATTTGTCTTTTTTAAAAGACACACTTAAATACCATGGCTTTGGAGAACAACTGTATGGGGACCTGGAAAAAAATATTTCTCAGAAATTTCCGGAGTTTGTACTGCGCCTCGACTCAGAAATAAATAAGGAAAAGATCAGCGCTGCTCTGCATTTTAGAAAACCAGAAGGATCTGATATGTATTTTTTAAATAAATGGGAAGCGGCGCTTTCGACGGAAAGGGGGGAGGTGCAGCAATCATTTTATTTTACCAAAGGCCAGGGCATTACT
>JBJMLU010000018.1:0-84911 GCA_045805145.1 Flavisolibacter sp.
TCCAGGGCGTGGATGCCGATCTTAAATTCAATAAACCTGAATTGCGGATCACGGTAAACCGGCTCAAGGCAAGCGAACTGGGTGTGAGCGTTGAAGATATTTCCAATACCCTCAACCTGGCATTGAGTAACAGACGGCTTGGATATTTTACAAAAGAAGGAAAACAATACCAGGTGATGGGTCAGGTAGCAAGAGCCGACCGGGATGATCCGACAGACCTTAAAACAATTTATGTCCGGAATTCCAGAGGCGACATGATTAGTCTGGACAATCTCGTGACCTTTACAGAAGCAACCACCCCATCTACGATTTATCACTTCAATCGTTTTAAGTCGGCGACTCTTTCTGCAGGACTTGTGCCCGGCGAGACCGTAGGCGATGGTATCAAGGAAATGCAGCGTATTGCCAAAAATTTGTTGGATGAAAGTTTTACTACTTCGCTGTCTGGCTCATCCAGGGATTATGCCGAAAGTTCCAGCAATATTGGTTTTGCTTTTTTCCTGGCCCTTGGTCTGATCTTCCTGATACTTGCCGCGCAGTTTGAAAGCTTCATCGATCCATTCATTATTATGATCACTGTTCCACTAGCCATTGCGGGTGCTTTGCTCTCACTTTGGATATTTGGGCAGACACTAAATATATTTTCTGAGATCGGAATGATCATGCTCATTGGTCTGGTAACCAAGAACGGTATCCTGATCGTGGAATTTGCCAACCAGAGCCGGATCAAGGGGATGCCGAAACTGGATGCAGCTATTTATGCAGCATCCATGCGTCTTCGTCCCATTCTGATGACCTCTCTGGCCATGGCCCTTGGTGCGCTGCCTTTGGCATTGTCTTTGGGCGCTGCAGCCACGAGTAGGATTCCACTGGGTATTGTAATTGTAGGTGGTATTATCTTTTCATTGATACTTACCCTGTTTGTAATACCGGCCATGTATTCCTATCTCTCAACACCCAAGAAAAAAAGTGAATTAGATAATTTAGGAGGAGCAAAATTAGAACATGCAGAACCAGCACACGCGTAGTTTTAAATGGATACAGTCGGGATTTTTTCTCTTGCTGCTGCAGGCAGGCAATTGTTTCGCGCAAGATACTTTAACAGTACAAAAGGCAATCGCCACCGCATTAAATAACAATTACGACATTCTCTTATCGCGACAGGATTCGGCTTCCGCGGCCATTACCAATGAATACCGCAATGCTGTTTTTCTCCCTACGCTCAATGCAGGGAGCACCATCCTGTTCAACAACAATTCGCAAACTTCAAAGTTTACAGATGGCACCGAACGAAACCGCTCCGGAATAAGAGCAAGCAATGTTAATGCTGCCGTTAACCTGAACTGGACGTTGTTCGATGGATTCAGAATGTTCATACTTCGCGACCGGCTTGATGTAACCATGATGCGGGGCAATCTTACCATCAGGAATCAGATCGTGAACACGATATCGGATGTCATCAAGACATATTATGATATTGTGCGGCAAAAGCAACAACTGATAAATATTGAGGAGCTTATGAGTCTGAGTTCCGATCGTCTTCGGCTCTCTCAATACAAACTCGATATCGGTGTAGGAATAAAACCCGATGTGTTGCAGGCGCAAATCGATTATAATAATCAACGCGCACTACAGATCAACCAGATGTCTGTGATTGAACAACGCAAGCAGGACCTGAACCGGTTGATGAATGTTCCGCAGAATGTAAACTATGAAGTGGAAGACAGTATTGTTGTCCGCAACGATCTGGTGTTGGGCGCTCTGTTGAACAACATTGCTGAAACCAGTCCTGCATTGCAATTGGTTAAAACAGATATTGACCTTGCCCGACTGGATGTGAGACAGGCAAAGGCGCTTCGTTTTCCCACAGTCTCTCTGACTTCTGCTTACAGTTTCTCGCAGAACAATAACAACTCTGTGGTGAATCCTGTGGCGCAGCCGCTGTTCAGCATGAATCGTGGATTCAATTATGGACTCACTGCATCTATTCCCATCTTCAATCAGTTTTCTGTTCGTCAGCAAATCAGACAGGCTCAATTATCGGTGAACTATCAGCAATTGCAACTCGAGAACCAGCAGTCGACAATTGAAACCGGTATTCTCAATAATTACCGCACCTATATTGCGCAAAGAGAAATTGTTGGTGTCAATGATTCCAGTGTTGTCCTGGCCCGCGAAAACCTGGTAATAGAAAGGGAACGCTATCGCCTTGGCGCCACTACCTTCATCGAACTCCGGCAGGCAGAAGAAAATCTTGCTACTGCACTAACGAATGCCATCAATACCCGTTACAATCTAAAGATTGCAGAAACCGAGCTTCTCAGATTACATGGTGATTTAATAAGATAGGATCAGAATTTTTTTTGTAAATTCTGATGTTTTTAATTTCTGGTTTCGCGTTGTAGCTTACCTCAAATTATTCCTATGGCAATCATTAGCAAGTTTTAAGGATTAGAGATTGATATTCTTTCAAAAAAAATTGCTTCTTTTATTATGTATTTGAACAATTCAACGAATAAAGGACTGAAATTTAAAGACTGCTCGAAGTGAAAGAACAAGAAACAACAAACCAGAAACCAGAAACTCCCTCTGTCTCCATAATCATGGGCAGCGACAGCGACCTCACCGTGATGCAGGGAGCGGCAGAAATGATGAAACAGTTTGGAATTCCCTTCGAGGTCACGGTAGTGTCTGCGCATCGTACTCCGGAAAGAATGTTTGCATTTGCTCAATCAGCAGCTGCACGCGGAATTAAGATAATCATCGCCGGTGCAGGCGGAGCTGCACACCTTCCGGGAATGGTGGCTTCACTCACAACGGTACCGGTAATTGGAGTGCCTATCAAATCATCCAACTCCATCGACGGATGGGACTCAATTCTTTCCATTCTTCAAATGCCCAATGGTGTACCTGTTGCAACGGTAGCGCTCAATGCAGCAAAGAATGCCGGCATCCTTGCGGCACAAATCATCGGTTCCTTTGATGAAGAACTGAGAAAAAAAATCACTGATTATAAAAGGCAGATGAAAGAAGAAGTACAGTCCAGGGCAGAAAATCTAAAAAACAGCGGATTTCCTAATCTCTTTGATACAGGATTGTAAATTCCTGCTCCAGCGAAAGTGAGTGATGATATAATTCGTCGATGAATGCCTCTCCCCATTTTGCATAAAATCCACTGAAATTTTCCACCCGCTCCTGCAGTCCGTTATTGGGAAAAAGAACTGACTTGATGTTGCTGATCTGTCTTTGCTGGTCCACAAATTTTCTTTTTTCTGCCCGCAGCATTTTCTTTTCCAGTTCCTGCAAACTCTTTAAAGACCTCGCTTGTATGGATGCCACATGTTGCGAGAGGCTGGGATCAACACCACTTGCCTGCGAACGAATTTGCTCGAACAATTGCACGGCACGTTCAAAATTTCCATTGAGCGAAACTTTATTCTGCGAATGCAGCCCCACAATCATTTTCATCAGCTCATTTTCGGATTCAAAAAAATGCGGAATACGCAGTCCCATTTTTTCAACCTTTTCCTTCCATTTATTTTCCACGATCAGAAAGGAATTCCGCAGAACCAGAATTGGATAGACAACCTTATAATGATGAAAAAGATCTTTTAACTGAAGCCAGTAAGCCAGCTCTCCCCCACCTCCCACAAATGCAAGATTGGGTAGAATGCTCTCCTGATATAGGCCGCGAAGGATTACGTTCGGACTAAAGCGATCCGGATGGAGTTCCAGTTCCTTCAACATCTCTTTTTCTGAAAAACGCATATTCATACCCGATACCAGAAAGCCCTCGTGGTCTCTGATGATGCGTTCGCGTATATTTTCTTTCAGATAAAAAAGATTGATCTCCCTGGGATGAGCCTGAACAGAATAGTGCTCACCCAATTTTTCCGAGGTCTGCTGCACGATGGATGAAGAACTATGATGCAGCAGGTCCTTCAAAAAAACCTCGTGCATCAAAGCTTTCAGGTCGGGATGATCGGGAATGAGTACAACCAGTCCATAGGCTCCGTACAATTCATTCACGAGTTCAAAAGTCGCCGACTGAATGGTTCTGCCTATGGCATAACACTTTCGCAATAGTGCAATCACTTCCCTTCCAAAAACTTCCTGAGCCAGCTGGCCTTCCAGTTCATCCACGAGGCGGAGCAGAGTGCCGTCAACCAGCATGCGTCCAACTGCACCTTTTTGTTCTTTTTTCCATTCAATTTTTTTTCCGCCCACATAAGTATGATTGAGTTCTGCAAAATCTGCATCCTCCGAACCCATATAATAAACGGGCACAAAATGATACTGTGGTAATTCCTGATGCAGGCGGTCTGCGAGGCGAATGGTGTGCAGGATCTTGTAAATAAAATAAAGAGGCCCGGTAAATAAGTTTGGCTGATGCGCCGTACAAACCGTAAATGTATTTTCCGAGATGAGTGAAGCAATATTATTTCGAACTGTTTCGGTGGTGGCAATCTGCTCGTATTGTTTCTGTAGCACGTCTACCAATACCTTCCTGTTGACGGGTTGCTTTTGCTTCTTCCCGATGGTTTCTTTGAAGGCCTGCAAGGAAGCAGGAGATTCGTAAAAAGGTCGGAGTGTTTCTGCTCCGGCCAGATAGTCCATCATGATCCTGCTAAATGCATGGGTTTGATGATAAGGGATGGTTTCCGCAACAAACATGGGTTAAAAATAAAGAGAAGATATTGTTTCCGCTTTCTTGTTTGCGGTTTCTTGTTCTTTAGAGGTGGTTTGTAGCTTGTGGTTCTTTATTGTCGGTCCTCAGGAATTTTTACTAAACTACTTTCTGTCATCCAGGTTTTGCTTTAAGGTTATCAACAGCTAAAAGCCAATAGCCAACAGCTTACCTAATTGGCTCTCTGGTCAATTCATCATTCACGGTTCTCCACAATCCCAGGGTATTTTCATTTTTTAGTTCCGGAGGCAGAAGTTCATTGGTCCAGTTCTGGAAACAAAGTGGCCGCGCAAACCTTTTGATGCCATCGGCTCCAACTGCTGTAAACCTGCTGTCGGTTGTTGCAGGGAAAGGACCACCGTGGTGCATAGACAATGCCACTTCAACACCGGTAGGAACGCCATTGAGGATCAGTCTTCCACAAATGCTTTTTAATGCGTCCACCAGCATTTCATGTCGAAGCAGTTCTTCATCTGAAGCAATCAGGGTACTGGTCAGCTGGCCTTCCATTGATCTTGCTACTTCCACCATCTCGTTGATGTCTTCACATTTTACCAGCAGGGAGAGTGGCCCAAAGACTTCGTGGTGCAACATCCGGTTTTTTAAAAAAGTTTTGGCCGATACTTCAGCAAGCGTGGGAATGCTTTCTTCTTCTCCTGCTTCAAATTCTGTCACCGCCGCCAGTTCAACTGATGTTTCCGCCAGCAGCTTTTCTCTTTTCTGCAAAAAGTTTTGCGCAATGCCCGGATGCAACATTTTTTGGGGACGAACAGTTTCGATCCTTTCACCAAGAAGTCTTTCGAATTCCTCGAGCACTTCGTCTTCAATGCCTACGAGGATGCCGGGATTGGTGCAAAATTGTCCGGCACTTTGTGTGATGGATTCAGCCATCAGCGATGCCAGTCCCGGAGCATCGTGTTTTAATTTTTTTGGCAGAATAAATATAGGGTTCACACTGCCCATCTCGGCAAATACGGGAATGGGTACGGCTCTTTTCTGGGCCAGATCGAACAGAGATTTTCCACCTTCAAAAGATCCTGTGAATCCAACAGCACTGGTCAGCGGATGTTGTACAAGGGCTCTTCCTGTTTCAAAACCTCCATGCAGATGAATGAATACAGATTCGGAAAGTCCTGATCTTTGTGCTGCTCTTTGCACGGCTTCTGCTACCATCTCTGAAGTCTGTGCATGCGCAGGATGTGCTTTGATGATGACCGGACAACCAGCGGCAAGTGCGCAGGCCGTATCGCCTCCTGCAGTTGAATAGGCAAAAGGAAAATTTGATGCACCAAAAACAACCACGGGTCCCAGAGGTACCAGCATTTTTCTCAGATCATTTTTTTTAACGGCTGTTTTTTTATCTATGCCATTTTTTTTAGCTGACAGTGGTGTATCAATCCTGATATCGAGCCAGCTTCCTTTTTCACAGGCATTGGCATAGGAACTGAGTTGAAATTGCGTACGCACCAGTTCTGTTTTGAGTCGAGCTTCGCCCAGGCTGGTTTCTTGGTTGGCAATATCAATTAGTTGGTCTGCCACTGATTCCATTTCTGCAGCAATGGCCCGCATGAACTCTGCTCTTTCTTTCAAATTTTTTTTCTTGTATTCGTTATATGCTCCCCATGATTTCCGTAGCGCCTCATCCACTTCCTGCACCGATGCTTCCCTGGTTGTTGTGATCATGTTTTTATTTTTTTGTAAAGTTCCGTCGCAGCAGTGTTATTTGGATGGCAGACGTTGGCTAATGGAATCCATAGCCCAATACACTACCAATTCCCAATTCCACCCAATACCTTAATACCCCAATACCTTAATACCCCAATACCTTTTCTCCAATTCCTTCCACCAACTACCAACCATCATCTACCAACTATTCATTTAACAACAGGCAGTTCTTTTATTCTTCCCTTCAGACGATACACGAAAAAATTATGGGCCGGCTTTCCCATTCTTTTAATTTCAATGATTTTGGCCAGCGCCATGGTGCCGAAAAAAGCGGAGGGAATTCTTGCAGGTTCATCAGAGGCTACAATGCAATAGGCATCAGAACCTGACTGATCTTTTCTCCATTGATTGATCCATAGATATTCATGAAGATCAGAAGGGCTGCCCATACCAAGAAAAGGGGCATGAATGGGCCGGGCAAAATAATATTCTATGTGAGCACCCCACCAGTGCGCAGTTACCAATGGTGTATTGGGCTGCATTTTTCCCTGGGCCACGTCTTCCCTGTATAAATCTGCAAACTCTTTGCCTGCTTCTGTCCATCCATACATATCGAGTGTGATATCGCCTCTTCCCAATCGCTCTTTGCTCTTATCGCCATAAGTTCCAGGATACCAGAATAAAGTTAGTGTCCAACCGATGTAACAGGTGAGAAAAATTGCAGCGGCCAGTTTTAATATCGGCGGGAATCTCAAATCGTTTCTTCCGGCCAGTCCAATTGCGCCTGCAGGAATCAAACTAACATAAGCAGGTCCACTCCAGTGAGGCAAAGTAGTTGTACGGAATAGCGAAATAACGAGCAGCGATAAAAGCAGCGGAACTCCTGCAAGTACATAGACCCGGATGGCTTCTGGCATTTTCTGTTTCTTTTTTCTGAAAAAGAAAAATGCGTAAACGATCAGAAATACATTCACCGGATTATTAAATCCCAGCTGACTTCCGAATTGCATCAAAAAACTGTAAAGATTGATGGACATCGATTGAACCACTACCCTGTTGCTGTGAAACCGCCAGGTGGCAAAATTATTTTGAAGGTTCCAGATGAAAATTGGTGAACAGATAATTACCGTGAGCAAAAGAGCAACATAAGGCTTTGGGCTTTTCAGCCACGAAGTCCTGAAAAAAATAAGATAGACTCCCATTCCAAGCCAGAGAAAGGCTCCGTGCACTTTGCACATGATGGTGATTCCTGCAGCCAATCCGAAGAAGCTCCAGTTTTGCCAGCTGTCTTCTTTTGTAATCCGTGCAATGGCCCAAAGCGAAAGGGTCCAAAAGACCATTTGCGGTGAATCGGGAAGGATATACAGTCCTGCAGTAATGCCTGCATAAAACGAAGCATGATACATCAGCGCAGCATACCAGCCTGCTTTTTCTGAATACAGTAAGGCCACAGCGCGGAATAAAAACCAGGATGCAAGAATGCTTCCTACGATGCTTCCCAACCGTACAAAACCTTCGATGGAATCCAGTAATAGATTGCCTGTAAAAATCCGGATCCAGAGCGCCACCATGGGAGGATGATCGAAATAATTCCATTGCCAATATTGACTGTACAACCAATAATAGGCTTCATCATTTCCCAACTCAATGGAAAAAGCCAGGATGCATTTAAAGACCAGGATAAAAATGCTTAACTGTAAAAAAAGTCTTCTGTAAACAGACCGATTAGCATCATTGGACTCAATAGCTGAATTTCTGATCATTCCTTTGCGAATTAAATCCATCCGGGCAAAGTAAACGCATGTCATGCATCCTGCAAATAGAAGAGCATCAAAGCAAAAAACCTTGATTCACGTGGCTTCCACAAAATCGATTACAAACTTTGTTGGTCGAAGTTCTCTTAACCGCGGAGGACGCAGAGCCACACAAAGGAACCCGCAAAAAATATCTATGTTTTCTTTGAGGCCCTCACTTTCAAATCAAACTGTAAACACAAAACATTGAATCTGGCTTGGTCTATGAACTCACAGCTCTCAGCTCACCACTCGCAGCTAAAAAGAAAGGCAGGCCTGCAAATGCAGTCCTGCCCGGAACCAAACAGTGTATGCCAAAAAGTTTATTGTATTTGCTTAAGCTGCACACTGCCTTATTTCAGCAATTCGTGCAGATAGTACATGATTGTCGATGATGGAACTGAATTGATAAAGCACATGGGGATCGATCATCTGGAGTGATTTCCACTGACCGTTTTCCCGGAAGAAAGTAAATTCAAGTGGAAGGTGTGGATAGGCTTCGTTGAGTACCAGCAGGGCCTTGTAGCGTTCGCCTCTTTTGAAGATCTCGTATTCCGCCACAGTGTTCTGCACCAGAAGAAAAGCAGAAAAAAATGTATTCATAAAAAGGGTTTGGGATTGGTTGCAAGCTAGTAATAGTTTTTTGGGATTGCAAGTACTTACACGCAGCTTTTCCGTAATTTCCACAACAGACATGCGATAAAATCAATATAAGCCGGAAGAAGGTAATTTTATAAATAATAAATTTTGAACATGACTGTGAATGAGCCTTTTGAACTACCCGTGGACTTCAGAAATGAAGAGGTTTTATTTCCCGCACGACTGGTGAAAAGAGGCTATTACTATAAAATGGAAGTGGAAGTAAAAGGTCAAACCCTGATTTTTGAACCCGATGAAGAAGGATGCTGGAGAGCCCTTTTGGAATCATCTGTTTCCGACAACAATAAGCAGGACAGAGAACTGCTCGAGGCCATTCGTAACTCCATCGAATTTCTCATGCACTAATTTTTTCTCACTACCAACTATCAACTATCAGCTACCAACTACTTTCCCGTCCCATCCCTTCTTCCGGTGAACAGATTCCCATCGTGGGCATGGGCACCTGGCAAACCTTTGATGCAGGTCCTTCTAAATTTGATGCGCTGCGCGAAGTGGTACAGACCATGAAAAATTCGGGGGCGCGACTGCTGGACTCTTCTCCCATGTATGGCCGTGCAGAGCAGGTCACTGGAATTCTAAGCCAGGAATTGGGCGCTGAAAATTTTTTCTATGCAACCAAGGTGTGGACTGAGGGCCGTACAGCCGGCATTCAGGAAATGGAAGACTCGATGAAAAAAATGCAGCGTTCTTCTCTCGACCTGATCCAGGTTCATAACCTCGTAGATTGGAAGACGCATCTCGATACTTTAAAAGAATGGAAAGCATCAGGAAGAACGAGGTATATCGGCATCACGCATTATACCAACTCGATGCATGAAGCATTGGAGAAAATTATTTCCACTGTGGCTGTTGATTTTGTGCAGTTCAATTATTCCATCTCTTCCAGAAATGCAGAAAAGAGATTGCTTCCTGCATCAGCACATCATGGAGTAGCTACACTGATCAACCGTCCACTGGATGAAGGAAAGCTATTTCAAAAGACCAGAGGCAAGAAACTTCCTGAATGGTGCCATGAAATTGGAGTGAATAACTGGACGGAATTTTTTTTGAAATTCATTCTCTCTCATCCCGCCGTCACCTGCGTCATTCCTGCCACTGCCGATCGCACCCATGCCACCGAAAATTTCCAGTCAGGCCTTGCACCTCTTCCCGATGAACTGACAAGGAACAGGATGGCACATTGGTTTGATGCTTTGTAGCCTAATAAAATGAAGTGTCAACAAGGCTCAATTAAAATGAAGGTCTACGTTTAGTGCATAAGGATACACTTCACGTTTGCGTTTGGCACGCACTCTTCTTGTATCACGGCTCCATGCCTTGAGATACTTAAGAGCAATCCAAGAAAGAATTATAAAGTGGGTGAAAACGATCAAAGGACTCAGCACAACGCTGACAACAACATAGAGCAGGGTTCCCGTAGCCTCGAAAATCTGATTCATTGGTAAATAAGTAAAGTGAACGGTCTTTCACGCGAACGCTTTTGAAGTCTATGGGATTTGATTGTTTTCGGAGGATGCGGAAGGCAAGACTAAAATAAGACAGGAAACTCAAAATTTCTGCTGCCTGACTTTATTATTTAAATATTTTTTTTGAACGAGGGCTGCATTTCATCAGGAATGTTTGTCCCTTTGCCGTAAATAACGAAGGGCAGCATCTAATATTTCATCAGAACCCGGCTTTTGTTGAACCATGTTTACCCTGATATGAGGTTCGAAATTTTCTCTGGGAGTCCCATTTACATGAAATAATTTCTCTGCTGGAAAATTAAATCCAATACCGGTGTTTGGGAGGCGATATGAATAAACGGCACCATTGAGCCTGGCCATCTGCGTTCCAATCACCTTAACTCGTTTTAGTCCATCCAAACCAATCACCATTGCCTCTCCCACACTGCCGGTCCAATGATCCGCCAGTACCACAAGGGCCTTGGTATAAGTAGTTTTACGGGGTGATACAATTTCTTCCCAGCTTCTTTTCACTCCAAACATTTTTTCTTCCTGGGTCAGTTCATGCTTCTGATAAAATCCTTCTTTTGAAATAAACCGGCTGAGGACTGCCCTGGCCACCGTGGTATTACCACCGCTGGGCGTTAGGCGCATATCGAGGATCATGGCCTTTGTATCCATCAATCCATCCAATACGGAATCAAAAAGCGGGATCAGTTCATTTTCGCCAAGCCGGTTGTTGATCCGGATATAGCCAATATTTCCTTCCAGCCTTTTTGAGTCCAGCCAGGATGGCGAATCCGCGGAAAAATATTGTGGGTCGTCTGGAAAAAAATCAATACGTTTCTGCGGATCGAGCACGGTGATCTTTCTTTTTTCATTGTGTCTGCCTGCGAGCAATACCTGCAGCGCAAAATTTCTTGCCTCCGGAGTAACTGTGCTGACGCTCTTCGGAATAAACTCCTGTATGGCTTGATCGATCGCCAGGTCATTAAAAGAAATCACTTCCATTCCCGCACGCAGACCGCAATGATCTGCTCCCGAGTTCCTGCGTACTTCCAGGATCACGGCTTTATTGTTTTTGTATTCGGCCCAGACGTCGGTACCTGTGGGCACCAGTTTTTGCGATTCAGGATAATTAGTAGAAAGAGATGCATGGTTGTCATAGAGTTCGCGAAACATTTTTTCCAGAAGAAAGACAAAGCTTTTCCGGGTACTAATTGTATCCAGATCGTTTGCATAAATTTCTTTTACGCGGTTCCAGTCTGTGGCTTTTTTGTCAAAATAGCAATAATCGGTGTTGATGGTTGACCAGAAATATTCAAAATCCTCCGAGAGTTGCTTTTTGGTAAACTGCTGCGCATAGATGGAACCAAGGCAGGAGAAGGCGGAAACAAAAGCCAGTATTCTAAGCATGTTGAATTTTTATGCAGGATGATTCAGGTAAGGCTTATGGGAGTTGTTGCCAAAGGTCAGACTTCAGCTTCGATCAGCTTCCAATTGTTCCAGCTCCTTTTTATAATCGTATTGGAGGTCTTCATGCATCGTAGAGAGAGCCGTCGCAATTTTCTTGAGCTGTGAACGGTATAAATTGAAAAGTGCGGTGCTTTTGTGCAGGGGCAGACCCAGGCTTTTGAACCGGGAACAATAGTGAAGCAGGATCTCTATTTCTGCGTTACTGCTCCCTATGTAGCGGATATACTTGTTGGAAAGGCGAAGGATTTTCCGAAGCGTTTTTTTTGCCTGGTAGAGCTGTGAACGATTCACGGTCAGGAAGGCTTCATCCAGTTCTTCCTTGATATTTTTTATATATAACTCCGGATCATGCGACTCAAATAATAGATAGCCCAGGAGCTCTTTATTTTCCTTTTTAAAACGGCATAGCCGCACACAGTGCTCCACCAATTGAGCAGGATCGGACTGTCTTAATTCTTCCCGGATCTCGCTGATGCTTGCAGATTTCATGGTTCAAAATAAGGGGAAAGCAACGTTTTTTCCTGCCTGGTTGTCTTAATAAGGATGTCAGTTTGAACCGAACACGTCCAGAAAACATTATTTTAACATATACTTATTACACCCGTTTCCGTTGGCTTGGTCCATATATTAAACCCAGAACTATGAGAATTGAATTTTTCTTCTTCATCGTGTTTTTACTCGGCATGATGATCCTCCACAAAAGAAAGACTTTTAAAAAAGACTGGAGAAGGGATTTATAAGCTTCCTCGTTAGCCAGTATTTTTTTCAGGTTCTTCCAGGACATCTCCCGAAGTCTCTCCTGATCTGCATATCCTGAGATGATCTGATAGATCAACTTCGATCGATGGACTTTCCTGCATGCCTATTTTTTCTACCTCTTTTCAGTGGCCACACGAACCAGGTCTTGCAGACATTTTTTGTTGCTGATGATTTTAATCATGGGAGAAAAATAACCGGATGCCTACCTTGCCACATCCATGAAAAAAAGAATCCAGTATTACAGAACCGTTTGGCTGCAATATGATCTGCCGGCGGGACTGTCTGTCTTTTTGGTAGCCCTCCCTCTTTGCCTGGGGATTGCACTTGCCTCCGGAGCCCCAATGTATGCAGGTCTGTTATCGGGCATCATTGGAGGCCTCGTAGTTTCTGTGATAAGCCGGTCGCCGCTCAGTGTTTCCGGTCCTGCGGCTGGTCTTACCGTGGTCGTTTCTGCTGCCATAGTTTCTTTCGGCTATCAGGATTTTATGTTGGCCGTGATCCTGGCAGGCGCACTTCAAATCCTACTGGGAAGCACGGGTTTAGGCAGTATTGCCAACTATTTTCCTTCAGCTGTTA
Organism: Flavisolibacter sp.; assembly: GCA_045805145.1. Classification (GTDB taxonomy): domain Bacteria; phylum Bacteroidota; class Bacteroidia; order Chitinophagales; family Chitinophagaceae; genus Flavisolibacter. The sequence continues at coordinate 13,062 of JBJMLU010000018.1, forward strand.
TCAAAGGCATGCTGGCTGCGATCGGCATCATTCTTATGGCCAAACAAATACCGGTGGCCCTGGGTTATGACCAACCTGATTTTTGGGATAGCGGGTTTTTAAGTCTGTTCAAAAGCAAAAACCTTACTGTCTACGCGCATTACTTTAACCAGCATACAACACGGGGTGCCATTGTCATTACTCTTGTTTCTTTGGGAATTTTGTTTGCGATGAAGCAGAAATTTGCGAAAGCAGGAAAGCTCATACCTGCTCCTTTGCTGGTAGTGCTGGCTGGTGTGCTGGTGAATCTGGTATTTCATAGAATGGCTGTTGCTTATTCGCTCAAATCGACACAGCAGGTGAATATTCCGGCGGATATTTTTCATCAGATTTCATTTCCCCGGCTATCCAAATTATTTTCTTCAACGCAGATCTGGAAACAAGGGATGATCATAGGCATTCTTGCGAGTCTTGAAACACTCTTGTGCGTGGAGGCCATTGATAAACTCGATGAGCATAACCGGATTACACCTGTAAACAGGGAACTCGTGGCTCAGGGAATTGGAAATATCTGTTGTGGGCTCCTGGGTGCTCTCCCTCTTACAGCAGTAATAGTGAGGGGGTCGGCTAATGTGGACGCGGGGGCCAGGACAAGGCTCTCCTCTTTTACCCATGGGTTTTTCCTCTTGCTTGCTGTTCTACTCGTACCTTTTCTATTGAACAAGATTCCTTATGCCGCTCTTGCTGCGATCCTTATCGCAACAGGCTACAACCTCACCAAACCGAAACTATACCGCAATATGTGGAGTCTCGGGTGGAAACAATTCCTTCCTTTTCTTATTACCATTGTAGTGATCCTTCTTACCGACCTGCTGGTTGGCGTGAGCATAGGATTGCTCATTTCCACTTTTTTTATTATCCAAAATAATTTTAAGGCTGAATATAAGGTTCTGAAACAACAGGGAACCGATATTTATTTCATAAGGCTTAATTCCAATGTCACGTTTTTAAATAAAGTGAATTTGAAAAAGGCCCTGGATAACATCCCTGAGTATTCAGTACTTACAATTGATGGAAGTGAATGCAATTTTGTTGACTACGATATTCTGGAAATAATTTCAGAGTTCAGCAATAAAGCCCTGGACAAGCATATTAATCTGCATTTAAAAGGAATTGAGACCGTCAATATCAAGGCCATTCATTAAGACAGAAGTTTCCCACTTGTAAGATGCAAGGAAAAAGAAAGACGCAAGCCACACGGTTGGAGGGTTAGTCTATCAGCATTGATACATCCACAGTCTCTAGATAGGGTTCCAGGTATTTGGTATCATCAAAAGCATTAATCATGATTACCTTCCCGTCGTCCTCCAGACTGTACACTTCCACATAAAAATTATCCAGCTGAAAAAGTCGGATCACGATGTTGTATCGCTGATAACTCAGAAGATAGCAGCCTTCCCTCATCGTATGATCCAGCTGTTTCTGCTGGCCCAGTAATTTAAAATAATGCAACCTCATTGAGTTGGTTTGGGGTAAGACAATGCAAAGCTGATACCCGGCAGGACTTCACCGGGATAAAGAGTTCGGTGGTTAATTTATTCCACAGATAAGTTCTGTTTCCGGCCCTTCAGTGGCAGGTACATGGCATAATTTTATAGCAGGTATACACGGTCTTCAATGAAGTAAGATCAGCCATCCTGCTTTCAACTGAACCTTAAACAGAGCAAGCTAAATCACAAGAAATAAAATAGTTGAGCAGAAAAACCAATGGAAGGATCAGAAGGCCTTATGAATGAAAATGACCTATCGCTTATACGCAAAGAGGTAGCCCCTGATCCGGGCTACCTTTTTATTTGCACCGCAAACCAACACTCCCATATTCCAAATCAGCTGGGAGAAATAATGGGTTTTTTCTGCGCATAAATCTCCCCAAAGGGAGAGAAGCTTTACCGGAAAATTTTGTCGAAAAGCAGGTTCAAAACTTCAACCGCGATGAGTGCAATAACAATCCATTCCAGCAGATTGCTGTTGCGATACTGAAGAATATCCCTAAAGAGCTCAAGGTTTTCCTTGACGATCTGCAGGCCCTCCGACACATTCCTGAACCGCTCCTGCAAATCGAATGTGCGCTTAAGTTCAATATAGATTTTGTTGAGGTTCTCATCTTCCCAGGTCTCCGGCGGTGAATCAAATATGTAAAGGTTTTCGGCGATCCGGTTTTTGAGAATGAGGGTCTTGCCAATATATTTTTTAAGGTTGGCTCCCGAGATCCCAAGCCTTCCTTTTTTTTCCAGGATCTGCGTATGATAGTTGGTTTCTTCCAGCAGCTTATTGGTTTGTTCTGAATAATAATCCAGGGCCACGGACTGCGATACATTGAGCATGATCAGGCGGAACACTTCGATGTCTGAAGTGGTCACATCGATTTTATTGTAACCGATACGGTTCTCCCTGGCATTGGTCTCGATCTCGTACTCTTCGCTCAGGTTCTCTTCAAACCTGTTCTTACAAAAACCGGATATCAGCTGCAAAAAGCCTGAAATGGCGATGGCATCATAATTAAAAAAACTGACCACCCCATATTTAAACACATAAATAAACTGTTCTTCATCCGTCTTGTAAAAAAGTTCATCCGAATCACCATAGTGCAATTCAGCCTTGAAGACCGACTTGAATTGTTTGATGTCGATGCTGTCTGCGATCTGGTAAGACAAAACCTGAAACATATAAGTGCTGTAAATTAATACTCTTTCGCGTTTAGGGCCATGAAAGCTCGTGGTCATGATCAATTGAGGATATTTTTTTGTGAACTGCTGCTGGCATATTATTATCATTTGATCTTAAAAAGCTATGGCTTCCAAAACAGGCAGTGCAATCGATTTGCTGCATGACGCAAGACAGGCAGAAGAAAATAATGATACCGATACAGCAGCAAAGCTTTATCAGCTATTGATAAGGAAACAACCCCATCTGGAAGAGGCTTATTCGAGACTGATGGTTATTTACAGGAAACAAAAAGACTATGAATCCGAACTTGACATCATCAGCAAAGGCATCAGGGCCTTCGAAGAATTTTATAAAAAACGCGCCGAAAAAGTTTTGGGCAACAAAGAGGCGCAGCGTTTAAGTACAGCTCTTGCCCGATCTCTTGGGAAGGGCGAAAAAAAAGCAGGATCGGTACTGTATCCACAGCCCATTCCGAAATGGTTGAAAAGACAGGAAGTAGTTGAGAAAAAACTTGGCAGCAAAAAAAGATAGGACTGAAAATCTTCACGACCCGTTCAAATGTTTTTCGTGCGTTTGTGCGCTACGACTGAAGCGCATTTTATTCATGAAGAAAAACAATTTGTTCCTTAGCGCCGATCATGGTTCCAAAATCTCCTTTTGGCGAATAGCATAAGAACAAAAGCCAATACCGCTCAATTGCCTATTTTGCATCCCTAACAGGCAACCACCAACTCTAATATGAGCCGACACGCAAACCAACGCTTAATGAGAGGGATTATTATCGGATGCTTTTGCGTGCATTACTCAAACCTTAAAGCCCAATCCTCGCAGGCAGATTCTTCCTTCTATTCCGAAGCCCTGTCGAGTGCCATCTCCGCGTACGATTCACTCAATAAAGGTCTTAATGCAGCCATCTACAATGGAGTTGAGCAACTGGGTTACGTTTATACAATCAAGGGAACACCCTATTTCGGTCCTAAAGGGTGGCAAAAAGCTACAGTGCTTTATGATGGCGTATTGTATCGGAACGTTTCCGTTAAATATGATATGGTGAAAGACCTCTTGCTGGTTGCACATCCCAATGGTTACACCGTGCTTAGTCTTTTTAGTCCAAGGGTCGATTCGTTTTCTTTTGCCGGCCACCGTTTTTATTATTTGAACAGGAAGGACATCCCCGCAGGATTTTATGAATTGCTGAAGGAAGGAAAGGTTTCAATTGTAGCGAAGCGTGCCAGGAAGATCAATGAAAATGTTTTTTCGCCCGACCGCGGCGAACAATTTGAATCTGAAGACGAGTTTTTTGCAGTCAGAGACGGAAATTATCATTTGATCAAAACCGAAAAGGAGATGCTTGCTTTATTTCCCGGCCAGCAAAAAGAAGCACACCGCTATTTAAAATCAGGAAAGATCAAATTCAGGAAAAACCCCGAAGAAGCAATCCTGAGATTGGCAGAATACTATAACAGATAATCATGTGCAGGTTATTTTTATCGCTTGTTAGCTCATTCCTTTTCACGGTTTGTTTTGCACAACAACTGCCATCTCCAAAATTCAGCCCTCAATTCGATCATATAGCGCTGCCCGATCTGTTTCGTTCCATAGAGGCTTCGTCACCATTTGTTTTTTATTATGATACGGCGCATGTCGATAGCGTTTTTGTAGATATCAATTTAAAAGATCAGCCCATTGAATCTGTTCTGCAGGCTGCACTCAGAAATACGGATCTGCAATATTCAATCGATCGCATGAACCATGTTTTTATTGCAAAGCGTGTTCGTGTCATTACAGTACTGGCACCTGGATTCTTCGGTGGAGATAAAACACACCCGGCCGGTTTTGACAGTGTTTCCAGCATCGCCGCAAAAAAAGAACCTACAACCAGAATGTCTTCCGGGAACAAGTTATATGAGATCGGTATAAAGACCAACAATCCGAAGCAGTCAAATGCAGTTCTTACAGGAATTGTGAGGAACGCAAAGACCGGAGAACCCATTGTCAATACATCCATTTTCATGGAAGGGTCGAACAAGGTTGTAACAACAGATCAATACGGATACTATTCCATTGGCCTGCCTGTCGGCAAACGCACCATCGAGGTTCAGGCCCTCGGTATGAAAGACGCATCGTACCAATTGATGGTGTACTCGGATGGAAAACTGGACATAGAATTAAAGGAACAGGTGAGTACATTAAAAGAAGTGGTTATCTCAACACAGAAGGTTGCGAACATCAACCGGGTGCAAATGGGTATGGAGCGACTCGACATTCAAACCATCAGGCAGGTGCCAACGGTATTCGGCGAATCGGATGTTTTAAAAGTGGTACTTACATTACCTGGTGTGAAAACTGTTGGTGAGGCAAGCACTGGTTTCAATGTACGTGGCGGATCGGCAGACCAGAACCTGATTCTTTTGAACCAGTCTACTATTTACAATCCCTCGCATTTCTTTGGAATGTTCTCTGCTTTTAATCCCGAAATTGTAAAAGACCTGGAATTATATAAAAGCAGTATTCCTGCAAAGTATGGAGGCCGTCTTTCTTCTGTGTTGGACATTTCGTCCAGGGAAGGAAACAAAAGAGACTATACAGGATCAGCCGGAATCGGAATTATCACCAGCCGCTTTAACCTCGAAGGACCTATTGTAAAAAACAAGACATCTTTTATTTTGGGAGCGCGCACCACCTACGCCAACTGGCTTCTCTCTCTTCTTCCTGATATCTATAACAACAGTAAGGCATCTTTCCAGGATGCGAATCTTGGCATCAGTCACCGCGTAAACAGCAGGAATGACCTTTACCTCAATAGCTATTTCAGCAATGATAAATTCAGGTTGGCTGATGATACCTCTTATGCTTATAGCAACAGAAGCATCTCTTTGAAATGGAAACATAGCTTCAACAATAAGCTGAATGGCATTTTCTTTACAGGTTACGACAAATACAAATTTGCAGTAAGCAGCGAGAAAAATAAACTCAATGCCTACCGCATGGCATTTGATATTGCACAGGCGAATTTCAGATCTGATTTTTCTCTTTTTGTCAATGCGGAACACAGTTTTGATTTTGGCGTCTCCTCTCTTCTTTATCATCTTCATCCCGGCCTGATGGAACCAAATGAAGCATCCTCTCAGATAACGAGAAACGAAGTGGAGCCTGAGCAGGCGCTCGAAAGTGCTCTTTACCTCACGCACCGTTTTACAGTGAGTTCTAAATTTTCAATTGCAACAGGGTTCCGTTATTCCTATTTTAATTATCTCGGTCCTCATCATGTAAACGTGTACGCAGCAAACAGTCCAAGGTCTGAAGACAGCATAATAGATACCCTATCCTACGGCAAAGGGAAATCTATTCAGCATTACGGCAATCCTGAATTCCGCATTGCTGCGCGATTTGCGATCACTCCAGGCTTTTCTATCAAGGCTGGATATAACACGATGGCGCAGTATATACATATGCTTTCAAATACAACAGCTATTTCTCCAACCGATGTTTGGAAACTGAGTGACCCCAATATCAAACCGCAGACCGGGGACCAGTTTTCACTGGGCTTTTATAAAAATTTAAAATCAAATACCATTGAAACCTCACTTGAAGTTTACTACAAGCGGATCAAAAATTATCTGGATTACAAACCAGGGGCAACCCTTGTATTAAATCATCACATAGAGACGGACGTTATTGAAACCAGAGGAAAGGCATATGGAGTGGAAGTGCTGGTGAAAAAACTGAGTGGCAAACTGAATGGATGGATTAGCTATACTTATTCGCGCATATTGCTCCAGGCTTCAGATTCCACTCTGGGACAATTGGTCAATTTCGGAGGATATTATCCGGCCAACTACGACAAGCCACATGATGCAACAATGGCGGGCAACTTCCGGGTGAATCACCGGTTCAGTGTTTCAATGAACACCACGTATAGTACGGGACGCCCGATAACGCTACCGATCGGAAGATTTTTTTATGCAGGATCACAAAGGGTCCTGTATTCAGAGCGCAATAAGTACCGGATACCAGATTATTTCCGCGCAGACTTCTCCATGAATATAGATGGCAATCACAAAGTGCATCAAAAGACACATAACTCATGGACGATTGGGGTTTATAATGTCACCGGACGAAGAAATGCCTACTCAGTTTATTACACTTCAGAAAATGGTCTGGTCAATGGGTACCGGCTTTCCATCTTCGGAAGCGCGATCCCATTTGTAAATTTTAATATCAGGTTTTGATGAAGAAGACAACATTATTTTTTTTCCTGTCATTACTGCTTACCAACTGCAGGGATCCTTATGATATTCCGATCAATCCTTCGGACAAGTCATTGCTCGTAGTTGAGGGAGTTTTGAACAGCGGTACCGGAGCCACCAGGATTATTCTTTCCAAAAGCAGTACCAACAATCAGCCCTATACTCCGCAACCAGAATTAGATGCAAAACTGGTGGTTGAAGGAAAAGATAATTCAATCCAATCTTTGACAGAAACAGGTGGTGGCATCTATGGCTCATCACAACTCACACTGCAACCCGATATGGAATACCGTTTGAAGATTATCACCATCAATGGAAAAGCTTATGCTTCGGACTATGTCAAAGTTTTAAATACACCGCCCATTGATAGTGTAAGCTGGAAAAAGGAAAACGATGGCATCACGATCTATGTAAACACGCATGATCCTTCCAGTGATGCAGGTTATTATCAGTGGGACTATGAAGAAACCTGGGAGCACCATGCCACTTACCATGCGAACTATAAATGGAACCCGTCCAGTCAGACGATCGTGCCGATGCTGCCAGGCGAAGACTTTTTTTATTGCTGGTCGAGTAATAATTCAAAAAACCTTCTTCTAGGATCTTCCTCGCAGTTTCAAACAGATATGATCCATGAAATGCCCATGACTTTTATTCCAGAAGGATCTGAAAAAATGAATACGAGGTATAGCATACTTGTTCACCAGCGCAGGCTTGACAAGACCGGATATGAATACCTGCAATTGATGAAAAAGAATACAGAACAACTCGGGTCTATCTTCGATCCGCAACCTTCAGAACTGAGAGGAAATATCCATTGCCTGTCCAATCCTGAAGAATCCGTTATCGGATACCTTACTGCAAGTTCGCTAAGCGAACAAAGAATTTTTATTACAAGCACGCAGGCAGGTTGGTCTAACTATGATTATTGCACCAATTTTGAAATTCCCAATGACCCCGATTCGGTCAAATCCTATATCGCAAATTTCTATTTGCCTTTTGATGCGGACCGCTCCCCCGGAGGCGGAATTGCCGGATGGTACTTTTCCGAATCATACTGTGTTGACTGCCGCGTTCGGGGAGGCATTACTGTAAAACCAGCGTTTTGGTAAACTTTTCCCTTTATGATTACTATTCGGCGAAGCTTGAAATATTTTATCAACTGGTGTCTCCTGCCCATTTTGTTTTACAGTAATCATGCACATGCCCAGAAAGGCATAGCGGAATTGGTGGTAAACAAATTGGAGGATTTCAATAAAGCAACACTGCAGGAAAAAATTTATCTGCACACTGATAAGAATTTTTATGTGGCAGGCGAACTGCTTTGGTTCAAAGTATATTATGTTGACGGCTGGTTTCATCAGCCATTGCAAGTAAGCAAGATCCTTTATGTGGACCTTCTCGACAAACAGAATAATTCAGTACTGCGAACAATGATCTCTTTAAAGCCGGGCGAGGACAATGGCTCGCTGCAACTACCTCTGAGTCTTAATAGCGGCAGCTATAGAATCCGGGGCTATACAAGCTGGATGAAAAATTTTAGTCCGGAATTTTTCTTTGAAAAGCAACTCGTCATTGTGAATCCTTTGAAAGCACGTGATTCTGTTTCCGCAATGCCAGTCCAAAATATATCAGTTGATTTTCTCCCTGAAGGTGGTCATCTGGTGCGGGGCCTGGAAAGCAGAGTGGGATTTGTTATCAGAGATAGTTATGGCAAGGGTGTGAATGCCCGCGGTTTTGTGATGATCAAGGGTGGCGATACTGTGGTTCGCTTTCATCCATTGAAATTTGGGCTCGGCAATTTTTTGTTTACTCCAAATGCCGGCGAAGTATATGAGGCAGGGGTTATAAGAAGTGACGGAACGGTAATAAGAAAAGATTTGCCTCCAATAGACCAGAAAGGGTATGCGATGAAATTAACGGATGAAGGTACCGGTGGCCTCAGGATCATTCTCAATAACAATGGCAATGACCAGGACGATGAATTATTGCTGCTGGTACATACAAGACAGGTGTTAAAACTGGCGATGAAGGCCAGGCTTCAAGGAGGACATACTGAGTTCCAGGTTGACAAATCCAAACTCGGTTCCGGTATTTCGGAGTTTACAATTTTTAGTGATGCGGGCCAACCCATTTGCGAACGGTTGTTCTTTAAACAGCCAGATTCAAATATTGTCATAAAGACCTCCGGTAATAAAGAAACTTATACCTCAAGGGAAAAAGTTGATCTGCAACTGAATACTTTTCTAAACAATCAATATGAGCCGGCGCAATTATCGGTTGCTGTGTTTAGAAGCGATTCTTTGCAGGATGAAAACCACATGGACATTCAGAATTATCTCTGGCTCACATCTGATCTGACCGGATATATTGAATCGCCGGATTTTTATTTTTCGGATGATCCCCAAGTAAGCGAGGCTGCTGACAACCTGATGCTTGTTCATGGATGGAGAAGATTTAACTGGCAATTGATGCTGAAGGATTCCCAACCTGGTTATACTTTCCCTCCTGAATCCAACGGACATATCATTAATGCAAAAATTACTGAAAAGAATTCTGGCAGGCCGGCGCAAAATGTTCCTGCATTTCTCTCAGTTCCATTCTCTCCTTCTTTTCTTTTTAACAGCAGTAGCGATTACAGAGGACTGGTGCATTTTGATGTAAAAAATTATTATGGTGCAGGCGAAATTGTAGCGCAGGCAAATGATAAAAGCGGAATATACAGGGTAGACATCAATAGTGCTTATTCGGATGCATTTGCGAACCGGCCACTGACCAACATAAATTTGTCTCCCCAGGATGCACATAAGCTGGAAGAATACAGCATCGGAATGCAAACAGAACACATCTATTCTTCAGATCAAATCAACCAATTCCGTCGCCCTCTGTTCACAGATACGCTTCCTTTCTATGGCAGACCCGAGGCCGTTTATTATCTTGATGACTACACGCGTTTTACAACAATGGAGGAAGTATTAAGAGAGTATGTGAGGGAAATCAGTGTTTTTACCAGAAATGGAAAAATGAAAATCAAAATTCTTAATGTAGAAAAAAAGGAATTTTTTGAAGACAATATGCTGGTCATGCTGGATGGCATCCCACTTTCAGATCCGGATAAAATTCTTCAGTTGGATCCGCTTAAGATCCGGAAAGTGGAATTGATTCCACGCGCATATATTTATGGTCCTTCCATTTTTACCGGGCTGGCTAGTTTCACTTCTTACAAGAATAATTTTGACGCTGTGGAACTCGATCCATCTCTTATCAGAATAGACTATGAAGGGATTCAAATGAATAGAATTTTCTATGCGCCTGTTTATGAAACCACACAACAGAAAACGAATAGAAAACCGGATTTTCGAAATACATTATTCTGGTCACCCGATGTCAGGACGGACGCAAAGGGATTAACAAGACTGCAATTTTATACTTCAGACCAGAAAGGTAAATATAGAGTGGTGATCCAGGGACTGGATATGCGGGGTCATACTGCAGTTTCCAGTTTCAGTTTTTCGGTCAATTAAGAGGTGACATGCTTAAGCAAGCACGCCTTCCAGGTCATAATCGTAAGCTTTGGTGATGGTTACCGGGTAGAACTGTCCCACCTCCAGCTTTGATCCTGATTGAATGATGACTTCATTGTCCACTTCTACGCTGTCAAATTCGGTGCGGCCGATAAATCTTCCCGCTTCTTTTTTATCCACAAGTACTTTAAGTGTTTTGCCCAGCTTTTCGCGGTTCTTTTCATAACTGATATCCTGCTGCACCGACATGATTTCTTCTGCCCTTCTTTGTTTTTCTTCCGCTGGAATATTATCCTGCAATTGGTAAGCGCTGGTATTTTCTTCGTGTGAATAGGTGAATATGCCCACCCGATCCAGCTTCTGCCTTTCCAGAAATTGTTTGAGTTCCTCTACATCATCAAGAGTTTCGCCTGGAAATCCTGTGATCAGGGTGGTTCGCAAGCAAATACCAGGAACCTTTTCTCTGACCTGTTGAAGCAATTCTTCTATTTCTGTCCTGGTGATCTGACGGCGCATGGATTGAAGCATGGCATCAGCCGCATGCTGCAAGGGGATGTCCAGATAATTACAAATATTTTCCCGCTCTCTCATTACGTCCAGGATCTCGACTGGAAACTTGTGGGGATAGGCATAGTGAAGACGGATCCATTCTATCCCGGGAACATCACTTATTCTTTTCAAAAGATCGGAGAGCATTCTTTTACGATACAGGTCCAATCCATAATAGGTCAGTTCCTGGGCAATCAGCATCAGCTCTTTTACTCCCTTTCGTGCAAGCGACTCAGCTTCCTTCACCAGGTCCTCAATGGAGCGGCTTTGGTGCTGTCCACGCATCAGGGGGATGGCACAAAAAGCACAGGTACGGTTACAGCCTTCTGAGATTTTTAGGTAGGCATAATGGCGGGGAGTCGCCAGGAATCGTTCTCCAAGCAATTCGGACTTATAGTCTGCTTCAAATTTTTTGAGGATAAGAGGAAGCTCCATGGTGCCGAACCAGGCATCCACTTCAGGAATGCTCTTTTCAAGGTCTTCCCGGTAGCGCTGACTAAGGCAACCAGTAACATATACTTTGTCCAACCTTCCTTTTTGCTTCAGGTTTACCTGTTCCAAAATGGTCTGAACGCTTTCTTCCTTGGCCTTGTCAATAAATCCACAGGTATTTACGATCACGATGTTGTGGTCCTTCTTAGCGCTTTCATGGGCCACGTCAATATCATTGGCAAGGAGCTGCCCGCTCAATACCTCGCTATCCACCATGTTCTTGCTGCAACCAAGGGTGATGATATTGACCTTGTCCTTTTTGAGTGTTCGTGATTTCATGAAGATTGTTTGACCGAAAGAAACGGCGGCAAAGTTCGCGAATTGATCCGAGCCTTTCTTGTTAAATAGAATAAAAAGATATTGCCGGGAAGGTCCTGAAACTCAGTCTGCTTTCAGACTGAACAGGCTGTCGACAAATTCATGTTTGTCGAACACCAGCAGGTCTTCCATCTTCTCGCCCACACCAATGAATTTCACAGGGATGCGGAACTGGCTGGCGATGGCCAGCACCACTCCGCCCTTTGCCGTTCCATCGAGCTTTGTAATGGCCAGGGCAGTGACATCTGTAGCCGCGGTAAAATGGCGGGCCTGTTCCAGTGCATTCTGTCCTGTTGATCCATCCAGAACCAACAGCACTTCGTGGGGGGCTGAAGCAATAACCTTTTGAACACTTCTTTTGATCTTGCCTAATTCATCCATCAAATGGGCCTTGTTGTGCAAACGACCCGCGGTATCAATCAGCACTACTTCAGTTCCCCGGGAAACTGCGCTTTGAACGCTATCGAATGCTACTGCTGCCGGATCGGAGCCCATGGGCTGTTTTACAATGGGCACTCCTGTTCTTTCCGACCAGATGGCGAGCTGTTCCACCGCCGCAGCCCGAAACGTATCAGAAGCGCCGAGCAAAACCGACTTTCCCGCTTTTTTAAAATTGTATGCAAGCTTTCCAATCGTGGTGGTCTTGCCTACACCATTCACGCCTACCACCAAAATCACGTAGGGTTTTGTGGGAAGTTCGGAATGAAAATCGTAGGAGTTAGCTGAGGGAGCGTCGACCAAAGTGGCCTCGATCTCTTGTTGAAGTATTTTATTCAATTCGCTTGTGTTCAGATATTTATCTTTCGACACGCGCTTCTCAATCCGGTCAATGATCTGGACCGTTGTGTCTATTCCCACGTCGGCTGTAACCAGGGCTTCTTCAAGGCTATCCAATACTTCTTCATCAACGGTACTCTTGCCTGCAACCGCTTTGCTTATCTTGGAAAAGAAATTTTCCTTGGTCTTTTGCAGTCCTTCATCCAGGCTTTCTTTTTCTTTCTTTCCAAACAGTTTATTAAAAAATCCCATCCCTTGTTTTTTAACCGGCAAAAATAGTCAGGATTTTTGAAGGATTGTTGGAACCAGGATTTAGGGGTTAACGGGATTGCCTGGATTTATTGGGCAGTATCACGCAGAGGTCCATGATAAGGGAGTTTTTAAATGCGTGGTGAAGTCCAGAATTTGTGAGATGAACGGAATGGTTTGGAATTGCAAGGGTAAGGGATGAAACGACTGGAGAAATAAATTCTTGAAAATGGCCGGTTCACAAGCTTTTCCAGAGTTTTGGTGTTTTACAACGCAGTAATCCTAAATTCAAAAGCCATCAACCAGAGGTCGACGGCTTTCGGAAAATTTACTAACCCAATATTTTATTTCTGAGCCAGGAAGGCCTTCACTTTGTCTTTATGTATGATGGCCTCTTTAAAGGTGTATGCGCCTGTTTTTGGACTGCGTACGGCCTTAATCACTTTTGACCAGTTCTTAGCTTCTGCTGCGGCTTTCTGGTCCTTGGTCTTGATCGCGGTTTTCGCTGCTTTTGCCATATAGAGATGATTTGCGGTTATCGGATGAAGGCATCCGGATCATTATTTAATTTCTTTGTGAACCGTTATTTTCTTGAGATTTCGATTGTATTTCTTCAACTCCAAACGCTCTGGATTGTTCTTTTTGTTCTTGGTAGTGATATAACGGCTGGTACCGGGCACACTGGTTGTTTTTTGCTCTGTGCATTCCAGTATTACCTGTACGCGGTTTCCTTTCTTTGCCATTGTTTAGATTTTATTTTTAGGGAGACCCGCTCCCTGAACAATCAATTAAATATGCTGACCCTGAGCCCTTAGTTCTTTTACCACATTGAACAAACCATTCTTGTTGATGGTACGGATACCCTCTGCTGTCAGCTTCAGGGTAATCCATTTGTTTTCTTCAGCCAGGAAAAACTTCTTTGTCTGCAAATTCGGTAAAAACCTACGCTTGGTCTTGATGTTCGAGTGCGACACTTTGTGACCACCCATGGGCGTTTTACCTGTAACCTGACATACTCGAGCCATGATATGAAATTTTGGAGTGCAAATGTAAAGAAAAATGCCCAATCAACTCAAGGCTGGAAGAGAAATTTTCTGCGTTTACAAAAATATTAGCAATAATTGTCTGGCTTCCGCTCATTCACCTGGATGATCTGGTCGAGACCAATGACCAGGCCCGCATCGGTTTCAATCATGTTCCTGCCCGAGACTTCATCAATTTTAATGATCCTGGCCTTGATGGTTGATACGCCTCCTTCCACAAACCTGAAACTAATGGTGCAGGTGCGCTTATAGTCCATTTGTTCTTCCAGATATTCTTTAAACCGGTCCATACAAAATTATTTTCCCTTTCAAAGCACAGAATTTACGTTTTAATGTGTTTGAAGTCCAGGCAATGAAAAATGACGCCTTCAATTAAGCACAAATGTAAAATAGTAAATAACAGAATGCCTGGCATTGCGGTGTTTCAAGTCAGACGGCTTCAATGGGTGGTGGCGTAATAGCTGCACGAGGGAGCCGACGTTCGCGGTCGCATCATTCGGGGGGAGTATACTGATATTTATTGGCTCCGAGCGTGGCAAGAATGCGGAGGCCGATTAAGAATCTGGCTTGCAAAAATCGAAGATTACCCATTTATGATTAAGTCCAATTAATAGACCTTAACGATTCGATTCACTGACCAAACCTGCGCACCTTTCACGAATGACGATACCCGGTTCACATCCTTACTCTGTTTTGAAAGGTAAATCAAATTAAACTAGCTTCGTGCCGCTTTTTAAGAAGCAAACAGCGGCTGAAAAATCACAGCTCAGTCCATTTTGGAACTAAAACATACAATGAATATGGCATACGATGTTGTCGTTATCGGTTCGGGTCCCGGAGGCTATGTGGCCGCGATTCGCGCCGCACAGTTAGGCTTTAAAACAGCAGTCATTGAAAGAGAAAGTCTGGGTGGAATTTGTTTGAACTGGGGCTGCATTCCCACCAAAGCACTTTTAAAAAGCGCCCAGGTTTTTGAATACATCAAACACGCAAAGGATTTTGGAATTGAGGCTTCAGGAAAACAGGATTTCCCCGCTGTAATCAAGCGAAGCCGCGGAGTGGCCGATAAAATGAGCAAGGGTGTCCAGTTCCTGATGCGCAAGAACAAAATTGACGTCATCAACGGATTTGGAAAACTTGTGGGAAAGGGAAAGATTGAGGTCACTGGCTCTGATAACAACAAACAGTCCGTTGAGGCCAAATTCATCATCCTTGCCACAGGAGGAAGAAGCCGGCAACTTCCTTCCATGCCCATTGACGGCAAAAAAATAATTGGCTACCGCGAAGCAATGGTGCTTCCAGAACAACCAAAGTCCATGATCGTGGTGGGCAGTGGTGCCATTGGTGTTGAATTCGGATATTTCTACAATAGCATGGGCACCAAGGTAACCATCGTTGAATTCATGCCAAGAGTGGTTCCCGTTGAAGATGAAGAAATTTCCAAAGAGCTCGAAAAGAACTTTAAAAAACAGGGTATCGATATCATGACTTCTTCCGAAGTAACCAAAGTGGATACTTCTGGTAACGGTGTAAAGGCTACTGTAAAAACAGCCAACGGAGAAATGACAATCGAAGCCGACGTGCTCCTTAGTGCCGTGGGTGTTTCGGCCAATACCGAAGGTATCGGACTGGAACAACTGGGCGTAAAAACCGATCGTGGCCTGATTACGGTCGATAAATTCTATCAAACCTCTGTGCCTGGCATCTATGCTATTGGTGATTGCGTTCCCGGACAGGCGCTGGCGCACGTGGCTTCAAAAGAAGGAATCATTTGCGTGGAGAATATCGCCTTCAACGAAAAGAAATATAACCATCAGCCCGAACCACTTGACTATGGCAATGTTCCGGGTTGTACATACTGCTCTCCGGAGATTGCTTCTGTTGGTTTGACAGAGAAGAAGGCAAAAGAAATGGGATACGACATCAAGGTGGGCAAATTTCCACTGAGTGCGTCAGGCAAGGCTTCTGCCGCCGGACACACGGAAGGCTTTATCAAAGTCATCTTCGATGCCAAATATGGAGAATGGCTAGGCACACATATGATCGGCTATAACGTAACTGAAATCATTGCAGAAACCGTAGTAGCACGGAAACTGGAAACCACCTATCATGAAGTGTTGAACAGCATCCATCCCCACCCTACCATCAGCGAAAGCACCAAGGACGCCATCGAGGTAGCTTATGGAGAAGCCATCCATTTATAGTAATGATACCAGGAAAAAATACGGACTGCAGCCTGGCTGCAGTCTTTTTTTTGAAAGCAGCGTTGGTATTGTTTTTTTACTCTTATAAGAAGCGCAACCTCCAGAATATGATGAAACGAATCGTGGTCTCTTTGTTTTTGATTTTTAGTGTACATTTCTCCTGGGCTCAGGACAAACTAACAGGACCGAATATTGGCTTAAAATGGTCGCCCGCGGGCATTACTCTGGGTAGCCTTAACCTTCATGCAGAATATAATTTTGGCAAGAATTCACTGACAGCAAAGATTGGGATACCACTGGCAACACATCACGACCTGATGTACGATGGCAGAGAAGCCAGCTTTAAAATGAGGGCTACTTCTTTTCTTGCCGGTTACCGCACCTATCTTTCCAAAAAACATATGCGCGGTCTATATTTCGAACCCTATTTCAAATACGTTCATCATTCCAGTGAAGGTGTGGGAACAGCCCTGCTTGCAGGAGAAACAGTGAGCATGGATTTTACCAACGATTACAACGGTGTAGGACTCGGTGCCCAGCTGGGTGTGCAGTTTATGCTAAGCAACAAGTTTCTGATCGATTTTTTCTTCCTTGGTCCGGAGATCAATTCTTCCAGGAATAATTTCAGTGCCATGGAACTAACCAACACACTGGCCTGGTCTTCTGGTCAGGCGGGTGAAGCAGAACAGGACATCCGTGATTTCATCAACAAGTTTCCAATCATTGGACACAAAGTGAATGTGATGGTTGACCAGAAGAACAAGACAGTCCGGGCCGATTTCAAAGGAACGATTCCCGGATACAGGATCGGTGTTTCATTTGGGTTCGCCTTCTAAAAAATTCTCAGCAAAAATTTTTGAAATAAAAAAAGGCAATGCTGCAAAGCGTTGCCTTTTATATTGTGAGTTTGTTTGTTAGCTGCCAAAAACTTTCTTCAGAATATCGGTTGTTCTTGCCAAAGGATCTTTCCTGATCTTTTGTTCTTCCAGGCTTACCTGATGAAAAATACCGGAGAGTGACTTCTCTGTTACATAAGCCGCGAGGTCCGGATTGATCTTGTCGGTGCTGAAACGATTATAAGCTGTAAAAACTGCATTCCAGTATTTGGTTGCATTGGTCTTCTTTAATGATGCTTCAATCACGGGGCGGAAAGCTTCTGTGAGTGAAGACGTGGTTTTATCTTTCAAATAATTGGTAGCTGCAAAATCGCCGCCTTTTAAAATGCCCAGTGCGTCCTGGATGCTCATTTGTTTTACTGCATTGATAAAAATGGGCGCTGCACTTTTAGAAGCATCTTCTGCCGCGCGGTTCATCGAAAGAACGGCATCATCTACCAGCTTTCCCATTCCAAGGCTCCTGAGTTTTTTTTCTGCTTTCTGTGCTTCTTCCGGCATCAGGATTTTGATGGCAGCATCTTTGAAGAAACCATCTACCGATGATAATTGTTTGGAAGCATTGTTGGTTCCAACATTCAGGGCTTCTTTGAGTCCGCTGACGATTTCATCGTTGCTTAGCCCTGGTTTGGAAGAAGAGGTTTTTAATACTTTGTCTACACCAGCTTTTTCAGATTCTTTTTTGAGTATGCTTTTCAATCCCTGTGCCTGGGAAGAGATACCCAGCAAGGCAAATGAAGAAAAGAGTACGACTATTTTTTTCATAGATTGGTTTTATCTGTGTAAAATAAGCACTAAGAATTATAATGCCCAGTTAAATCATCTAATTTTCACTTAAATTCTTACATGATCAGCATCTGGGAAAAAGAAAGTTTTTTTTCGCCTCAGGACGTAATCGTTGTGGGTGGCGGATTTACGGGGCTCTGGTCTGCATTTTTCCTGAAAAGAAAAAGACCCGACCTCAAAATCACGCTGCTCGACAGGGGTTTTATTCCCACCGGTGCCAGTACGCGCAATGCCGGATTTGCCTGCTTTGGAAGTTTGAGTGAGGTGATCCGCGATGGTCAGTTGATGGGCACAGACAAAATGCTGGAACTGGTAGAAAAAAGATTCAAGGGACTGGAACGGATTCAAAAATTTTTTCGAACCGAACAAATCGATTTTAATTTGAGCGGAGGTTATGAGTTGTATGATGATGCAGACCAGATTTCCCTTGAGACCCTGGAATACAACATCAGCTATATCAATTCGCTTTTTAAATCCATCACAGATAAAAAAAATACTTACAAGCTATCAGATGAACAGATCTCTCCATTTGGATTTGGCAAGACCCGTCATCTTGTAAAAAACAGTCTCGAAGGATATTTGCATTCGGGTAAATTAGTGCAGTCCCTCCTACACACCGTTCAGGGAATGGGCGTGCAGGTGCATACGCAAACCGAAGTAAAGTCGTTCATGCACCACAACCACAGCATCGAATTGCGCACCAACCATCCTGTGTCCTTCAGCACCCATCAACTCCTGATTTGTACCAATGCCTTCGCAAAAGATCTACTTCCTGAAGCCGATGTAGTGCCTGCGCGTGGACAGGTTCTTCTCACCTCTCCTATTTCCGGACTTCCCTGGAAGGGCAGCTTTCATTCGGATGAAGGCTATTATTATTTTAGAAACCTGGGTAAAAAAGTTTTGCTGGGTGGAGCAAGGAACAAGGCTTTCGAGGAAGAAGAAACAACGGACATGCATACCACCGATCTGATTCAGGGATATCTTGAAAAATATCTCGATGAAGTAGTGATTCCGCAACACAAAGGATCTTATACCATTGAAAGCAGATGGGCAGGCATTATGGCCATGGGCAGTGATAAAATGCCGGTAGTAAAAGAATTAAGACCGGATGTATTCTGCGCCTATCGAATGAGCGGAATGGGCGTTGCACTGGCTCCTGTAGTGGCACAGGAAATTGTTGACATGATGAAAGAACGGCTATAACTTCACCAGCTTTTCCCGGATCCTCATTCTTCCGTTTTCACCCTGGATAAAATAAATGCCGGGTCTCAACTGTGAGAGATTTAGTTTTTGTGATTTTGCGGTTACTCTTACCTGTGAGATCACTGTTCCGGTCATGTTTACGAGATTCAATGTCTTGCCAATCCAGGAATCATTATAATCAAAATTCAAAACAACTTCCTGTGATACCGGATTGGGATAAAGTTTGAAGGAAGTATTCACCACAGGTGCTGGCAGTACCAGTTCTTCTGTTTTCCATGGCTTGTCCAGTCCGCGGCTGGTAAGTAAAAGATTACGGGGGCCTCCGTTGGCAAAGAGAGCCAGCATTCTTTGCTTCTGGCCTTCAGTAAACATGTTCATGCAAGCATCATCGGTAAAATCCATGTAGTTCATGAACATGTCGCCATCCGATCCGTTACTGCATGAAGAACGGAAACCGCCAGGACAACCACTGGTAAAATTGCCCTGCTTCGGCGTGTCGTTCACCAAGTCATCACCACAATAATCATCACCCCAGATATGTTTCAGTCCGAGCCAGTGGCCTACTTCATGAACGGCAGTCCTGCCCAGGTGATAAGGAGGATTTACATTGAGCGTACCAAAAGCAGTAGTGTTGATCACAATGCCATCTTTTTCTGCAGGACCGCCCGGTGAACTGGAATATCCCAAAAGACCCACAAGGCTTCCAATCCAGAAGTTGAGATAATAACGGCTGTCCCAGGCATCATCACCACCCTGGGAGGAAAACTTAATGCGGTCGTCCATCATCCAGTTGGTGACACTGGTCTGTTTGCGAATGATGCCATTGGTTGCTTTGCCCGAAGGATCGGCAGTTGCCAGTGCAAATTCAATCTTGACATCGGCGGCCTTGGATTTAAAACGTGATGGTGTATTGATGCTGTCAGCATTCTTCCTGCGAAAGTCGCGGTTGAGTGCATCGATCTGAGTTTTGATTTGATCTTCGCTGATATTCTGGATATCATTTTTGTACAACACATGAACCACCACAGGAATGCGGATGATATTCATTCCTTCACCAGTTTCCTTTGCGGAAATGGCTTGCCTGCGAATAAAATTTTCGATTGACTTGATTCTCTGTGTCAGCGTGGGGTCAAGCGATTTTTCTCTTTCCAAATAAGTAGAACTGACGCAACTGCGTTGCGCAGAAACAATGGAAGCAATAAAAATGCAGATACCTAATAATATCGTCCTCATAGATCCAGGGTTTGTAGGTATGCATAGGCCAGGAAACGGGGGAACCTTCAACCGAATATTGGAACCATGGAATATGGAAATGAAATTCCCAGGTATTGGAAAGAGGAGGACGGCTTAAAAATTTGAATGGAATTTTGTAGGATACGAGGAGAGACCTCAAATATAATTTCGGTTTGGGAGAAAACAAAATGTCAGTGTAAATATGTTAACAAAACTCCTTCCCTTCATCCCTTATTTTTGTCCGATGAAACGTTTTCATTGGCTGGCCTTGCCCGTATTATCTATTTTTCTTATTGAATGCAACAATTCTGACCAGTCCTATTCTTCTACTTCCAATTCATCCGAGCCTTCCGTTCCTTCCATCAGTTATAATGTGGTCAACAGCCTACCACACGACACAGCAGCATTCACCGAAGGACTTGAGTTTTACCACAATACCTTAATAGAGAGTGCAGGTCTATACGCAAAATCAAGACTGATACAACAAGATCCAGCCTCAGGAAAGATCATCAAACAAATAAAGCTGGATCCAAAATATTTTGGAGAAGGGATTTCCATCCTTCATGACACACTATACCAGTTGACCTATAAAGAAAATGTGGTATTGGTTTATGATGCCCGTACTTTCAACAAGATCAAGGAACTGCCTTACAACAGCGGCGAAGGTTGGGGCATGACCAACGATGGAAAGAACCTGATCGTCAGCAATGGAAGCAGCAATCTTTATTTTTTTGAGCCAGGGAGTTTTAAACTTCTGCGTGTCCAGAACATAACGGAGAATGGCGATAATGTGCCCAACATCAATGAACTGGAATTTGTCAATGGGTTTATTTATGCCAACCAGTGGCAGTACAATTATATTTTAAAGATCGATCCGTCGAGCGGTCAGGTGGTGGGTAAAATGGACCTTACAGATTTGATCAACCGCACACCTGGAACCAATTCCGATAATGTTCTGAATGGCATTGCTTACAATCACGACACAAAAAAATTTTATGTGACCGGAAAGAACTGGCCTAAGATGTACGAGATCCAGTTCGCCTACTGAGTTTTTTCCACTACATAAATCACCGAGCTGCATCGGTCTTTGTCGGCCAATGCCCTTGCATTGGAAAGCAAACCATTCCAGGCAGCGCCGATCCAATTCGTTTTTCCATTTTTGTATTTACTGCTTAGAAGACTGATATAAAAGCTGTCGAACCACATGGGTTTTTTTTGTGTCACCCTTAATCCATGTTTTTCCATCAGGATGCTCAAAGATTGAGGACTGAAATGATAGAGGTGTCTGGGAACATCATAAGCAGCCCAATGTAATTTGTAGATCGTGCTATCCCATGACTGGTAATTGGGCAGGGCAAGAAAAATTTTACCCTTTGGCTTCAGTACCTTTTTCAGTTGCTCCACATAAGCATGCAATTGGTGTACATGCTCCAGCACATGCCAGAGTGTGATGGCATCAAAACTTTCCTGCTGCAATTGCCACATCGAAGCTTTATCGAAAAGTTCAAGCCGGAATAAGTTTATTGCCTGTGTTCTGGCTCCTTCATCGGGTTCAATACCGGTAACTTCCCACCCCTTGGACTTCATGGTATGAAGAAAAGCACCAATGCCGGCGCCCATATCCAGTATCCTTCCTTTTTCAACCGTGTTTTGCATCACCAGCTTTGCTTTTTGTTCCAGTGTGTACGTACGGATTTTCCGATAGAGCTGGTTGACAAGTCCCCTGCTGGTATTGGTGTGCGAAATATAATCGGCCGATTCATAATACCTGCCAATAGAATTTTCGTCGGGAACATCCTGTGTAAATCGAAGACCGCATTTTTTGCACTGCCAGATCATGAATTCTTCCCCGCTCACGGAATGGTCTTTCACCGGTAACAGCGCCTCTATTTCTTTGCTTGCACAAACAGGACATTCTTGATAATGAACCATAGAGAGAGTTGATAGTTGATCGTTGGTGGTTAGTAGTAAAAAGTTGATGGTTGAGAAGTTGATGAAAATACTTTGACGGGACAAAAGTCAGCGAATTGCTAAAGGCTAAAGGCCAACAGCCATCAGCCTTCTTCCCTCATTTTATTCCTGTTGCTGCCGGAGAGAATCCCTCACGGTACAGGATATAGGCAATTGCAGCGAGGGCCAGCACCAGGAGGATCCATCCGATGGTTTGAGCAAGGGGAAGGATTGTTTTCCGTTGGTGAAGAACACTTGTCACCTGGCGGCGGGTCATTTCACGGTCGCCCACCAACATGCTATGTTCTGCATTGAGACGGATCACTTTTTCCGCAGGTACGCCTTGTAATGATTCCAGCTGAATGCGATGGGGTTCAAAAATCACTTCATTTGCTGCATAGCGAATGGTTCCGAATCCGTTCCAGGAAAAAGGATCCTGCTGGATCTTTTCCCTCAGGTCTCTGCCAAATGAAAAGAGTTCTTCCCTCACTTTCTCTTTCGATGCAGGATCGGGACTGCAAAAATCGAACTGGTGTTCGGGAACAAAATCCTGATGAAGATGTTTGACATGAAAGGAAGGAGGTGTAAATTTTTTGTCTGCGACATTCAACCTCGGTGAATCCTGAATAATTTCAAAAGTTCCGATGTGTGGAATACAAACCCTTCTGTACTTCAGCAAATATTTGGTCAATATGGAGATCACTTTAATTCTTTTGAGCGAACGAAAATACAACTCCGCCCAAAAAGTTAAAGCCATAAACCGGATATTGGTTCCAGCGCTGGTAAGATTTATTGAAAATATTGTTGAATTGGGCCCAGAGCTTCACATTCTTCACAATCTTAAACTCGAGCCCGGCACTAAAGTCCGCAGCTGCGGGAAGGTTCTTGCTTCCTGTCTTCGTAAGCGACCAGGGTCCATCAAAAATATAGAGAGTGCTGTTCACATACAGGTCTTTCAACACTTCCAGCTTGAGATCGGTCTTCCACTCAGCAGGCAGCATTCCCCAGGCTTTAGCATTATCCTTTGTTTTGAAACTGTTGACCGAAAGATTGGAAACAACGGAGAACTTCTCTCCCATGTTGTAGGCCAATTCGCCACCAAGGTTCACCACTTTCAATTCTGATTCCTTTACCACCAGGAATGATTTTCCGCTCATCGTATCATTCACGAAAAGCGGTTGATTGCCCAGGATATTATAGGCAGCTTTTGCGCCATAGCTGAAATGATCACCAATAGTTCCCTTGATACCTGCATATCTTTCTTCCACGCTGGTATTGTACACAGTTGCAGGCGCCCAGATCCAGGGATTCATTTCTGCCTGGTATTCATAACCTGAATTGCGCAAACGACCAGTCCAACCAAAGAGGAAGGTGAATCGTTTGTCATTGGTATTGAATTCAGCCAGGACATTGGGGTAGAGATGAAAATCTTTATTATCCCAGGAAGGACGAATACCTGCCTGGAACATCACGTTGGTTTGCTTGAGTACAAAAGATGGTGCGAATGAAAAATAATTGTTGGCCACAATTTTCTTTGAATCAGCCTTGTAGGCGGAAAGATTTGCTGTGAGGGCCATATCAACTTCATAGTCCTTACCAATGGATTTTTGCAAAGGCAGATTAAAATAACTATTGCTTTCCGAATTGTTCAACTGGTCGTTAAATACATCCACCTTCATTTCCGGAGCATAGTTCAATCCATATTGAGTGCGATTGATGTTTTGAAAGGCTACCCTTGCCTTCCAGGTCTGAAATTTTACTTTTATGGAATCATCAGGAAAACTAAGTGTCTTGGGTTCGAAGCCATACTTGTTGTACATTTCCTGGTAGCCGCCAAAACGAAGATCCCACTCTAAATTTTTCGCAGTTTTGAAAAAAGCATTCAGGTCAATATTGCTGTTGCTGTATTGCTGAAAAGGTAGATTTCCTTTTGAAGAACTATGTTTCGCGTAGATATTGAATCCGGTGTTTTTTCCATCGCCAAAAGAAATTCCGGCCTGCGCAAAGGGTGTGTTGAGATTACCATAACCCAATTTTATGTAACTATCATTGTCCCATTTTCCTCCGGTATCTACCTGAAGCGCCAGTGGCTTCAAGGAACCGGGTTGAAACAAGAAAGAAAGATTCTGATCCGGAATGGAATATTGAAGGCGTGGCCTGGAAGTATCGGCGGTGGGCGGCGTAGCATTGAAATTGATCTTTGCTGCTTCTTTCAGTGAAGGCTTGAAGGTAGAAGTGATATTCACCTGCTTTTTGCCTGAACTGTCCTGCGCAGAAGTGGAAACAGCCATCACCATTAAACCTGCTAGTAAGTAAATTTTCATGATATTGATAAATTATCCGGCCGGACCTTCCTACTCTCTTTCATTCTCTCCCGCCCTTAGTTTTTCTATTTGTTATTCCTAATTATCGAACCTTCCATCACACTTTCTTTCTCTATCTTTCTCTATCTTTCTCTATCTTTCTCTATCTTCCTTTCTCCCTCTACCATTTCACCCGGCTTTGCTGAGCCCTGTTCCTCCGCTAAAGCTTCACCCACACGCGGACGGCGCCCATGCATTCACCATTCACCATTCACCATTCACTATTGATTATTCACCACCTTGCTATTCCTGCTTTCTTCGTCCACCACACGTGCGAGTTTCGTCTGTGCTTCTGACTTCAATTCTGCATTGAGCGAATTGTCTACAACACTCTGGAAGGTGGCTTTGGCATTGAAATAATCTTTTTGCTTGAAATACACATCGCCCAGAAGAATGTAAGCTTTCGTCACCCACCAATCGTATGAACCTGATTTGTTGATGACCTCAAAAGCTGCCTTCTCAGCATCCGGATAATGGTCGGTGAGGAACCAGGTATTGGCGATCTCATACCTTGCTTCAGCAGCCAGCGCTCCTTTGTTGACAGAAACTACCTGCTTGAAAGAATTGAGGGCTACATCATATTGTCCGCCTACCTGTGCTGATTTTCCGATGGCCATATTAGCAAGTGCTTTATCATCGGCGCTGCTTCCTTTTTGCGCAATGAGATCCCTTGCATTGGCTACTGCATCCGACCATTGCTGTAACTGGTACTGGCTGCGCAACAGTCCGCGCATAGCTTCCAGACGGTTTTCCTGACTGGCAGTGATCTGTTTGAGCTGCCCAAAATATTTTTCTGCTTCGTTGTAATTCTTTAGTTCAAAAAAGTTGATCCTCGCTGCTTGCAGCACTGCTCTTTCCGCAAAATTGTTGGGTGCTCTTTCTGCCACTACACTATAACTACTCAGTGCATTCTTGAAGTCTTTTTTGGTGTTGTAGATCTCTGCGCGGTAATATTGTGCATCGGTAGCATGCGCTCCATTGGAGAATCGCTGCAGATAAGTATTATATGCATCAAGTGCCGCATTCATGTTTCCATTATCGTACTGGATCTGCGCGGCAGCATAGGTCAGCGAATCTTCTGTGTCCACTGAAAGCGGCTTGCCCGCTTGTCTTGCAACATCTGCATATTCATTGGGATGTCCCTGCTCCACGTAAATCGTTCTCAGATTCTCCAGTGCTTCATCTGCTTCATCTGAATTGGGATAGCTCGTAAGCAATTGTTTGTATTGTACAATGGCTCCATCGTTGTTGTGCAGGTTAAAATAAGCCACACCCAATTTCAACAGAGCCTGTGGCTTCAGGCTGTTGTTGCCAGTTGCACTGGTGATGTTATTGAGATAGGGAATGGCTTCACGAAAACGATCCTGCGCCAGATAGGTGTTGGCAATTTCCATGTTGGCATCGCCTACCAGGCTCGATTGAGGGAACTTGCGAACAAGCGTGTTGAGCAGGTTTATCTTTTCAGCAGGCATATTGATACCGTTGATCATGGCCTTCTGGAAAGTAGCATAGTCTTCGGCAGGCCAGGAATATTTGATCACGTTGTCGTACATATTGCGCGCCTGAACAAAATTGCGGTTCATGTAATTGACATCGGCTGTTCTAATATAAGCGTCCTGTGTCAGCGCATCAGAGCTCAGTGAAGCATTGGCGGAAAGAGGTTCGAAAAATGTTTTTGCTACTGCATAATTTTCTTTCCTGTAATAACTATATCCCAGGTTGTATCGCACATTTTTTTCATTGGCTTCCCCGGACGAAGGGGCACCTGCATTCAGATAAGCATGATAATATTTAATGGCATCGTCAATATTATTGCTGCGATACGAAAGTTCACCTTTCCAGAAATTGATCAATGGAAGCACCGATGCGTTGTTCGGATCCTTCAAAGCCCGGTCAAGAAGTGCATTTGCATCTGCAAGCTGGCCGTCGTTAATGAGTTCTGTTGCACGTCCATACAATATTCTTGGCATCAGTTTTTTTACATTGGCGGAAGGCGATTTAATGGCTTCCAGCAATGCGAGCGCGTCTTTATAATTGTTGGTATTGGCCAGCGTAGCTACCAGTAATTCAGTTGCTTCTTCTTTATATTCCGACTCCGGATAATCAGTCAGAAAACTGCGCAGGCTTTTCAGGGCTTCATCCTGATATCCCAGTTCATACGACAGCTTTGCATAGTTGAACCTGGATATTTCTCTTTGCGTGGGATTGCTGTTGTTAGAAGCGCTAAACAAAAATGCATTGCGCGCATTCGCCTTCTGCCCGATCTTCAAGTAAGAATCACCCAACAAATACATGGCATGCAAACTCAGTGAATCTTCTTTTCCACTCAACTGCTTGAATCCATCAATGGCTTTTGCATACTGTGCCGACTGATAATAAGCGTAGGAAACTTCATACAGATCTTCGCGGCGCAAGTGCGTGGATCGGTTCACATAGTCACCTAAATAGGTTGCGGCTTTTGCATAGTCCTTTTTTTCAAAATAAGCATGTCCCAACAATTGTTTGAGTTCGAGATCATAATATTGAGATTTCCCCTGCTTGATCTTGTTCTCGGCATAAGTCACGGCCTCGTCTTTTTTTCCCTGCACATACAGAATCTGCGCGATGTAATAAGGAACAATGGATTCATAACTGGGCTCATTCTCCACCACGCGGAAACTTTGAAGGGCATCTGAGTAGTTATGGTCGCGGAAGGCAATGAATCCATAATAATAGTTGGCGTCAATATAGTTGGGATCATCTTTTATTTGGCGAATTGCATCAAGCAGGGACTTGGCCTGGGCAAAGCGTTGCATGGTAAAATACGAATAGCCTTCATGAAACTTCATATCGGCTAGTTCCTCGTTGCTTAAATTGGAAATATTGGCCTGCTCGTACAAACTAACGGCATCGGAGAACCGTTTTTGTCTGAAATAATATTCCGCGAGCTGAAAACTCATCATCTCCACCCTTGGATTATTTTTTGTAAGACTGATATATTCCAGGGCATCCTGTTCCGCCCTTCCTTCATTCTGCATCAAGGCTGTTGCGGTAGCATAATAATGGATCTCCTGCACAACGATTGGACGGTTGGCTTTGTCTAATTCGGTAATGGATTGCTGCAATTCTCTGAACAAGGGGTAAGCAAGGCTGTATTCACCTTTTTCAAAATACTCCTTGGCTTCATTAAATTTTTCCTGAGGATCGTTATAATAAAAAGTTTTTTGAGAATAGCTAAGCTGGGAGAAAGCGGCGAGCAAAACCGGTAAGAAAAGTTTCTTCATAAGACGTCCTTTAACCGTTGGATGCATAACGTTGTAAAGATTCTAAATATTTTAAGGGCGGCCAAACATCATTCCAAAGAACGTGATAAAATTAAAAAGGCAGAGAACGTTTAACAAAATAGATGCAAAAGGAAAAGTGAAATAGGGTTGGTAGTTGGCAATTGATAGTTGATCGTCTGTGGCGGCTAGTCGGATACTCTTTCCTGGGAGCGGTTTAAGAAGGGATGTTCAGGCAGACCATTAACCCCAGACCGCCATTCATGATGGATAACATAGCTGTTTGACTGAGTCGTTTTTGAAAAACTTTCCGCAAAACCTGCACGGTCAGAAAATTTTCGCGATACTTGCGCAAATTCAAGGTCCGATGAAAAGATTATTCTCTACAACCTGCTCTGATAATGCATTTTCCTTTGCCGTTCTAGTGTTGCGACTGGGTGCCGGCCTACTGATCATGATCCAGCACGGATTGGATAAACTGATGCACTTTGCACAGAAAGCACCACATTTTGCCGATCCCTTTCATATTGGCAAAACCGCTTCATTGTCGCTGGTGGTCTTTGCAGAATTTTTCTGCGCAGCCTTTGTCATCCTCGGACTCTTTACACGCATCGCCTGTATTCCGCTGGTCATTGCCATGGCAGTTGCACTGATCTGGGCGAACAAGGGACAGTTTTTTGGCGTCGGCGAGAGCGCGGGCATCTTTCTTACTTGCTTTCTGGCTCTCCTGTTTACAGGCGCAGGAAAGGTCAGTTTGGACAGGTTTGTGAGTAAATGAGTCGGAGTTAAAAGTTAAAAGTTAAAAGTTCATAGTTCAAAGATCAAAGCCAACAGCCAAAAGCCAACAGCTAACAGCTTTTTCCTTTTACTTTAAATTATCTAATACCTTATACATTTTTTCGATCAGCAAGGAGGAAGAGCCATTGTAGTTGTTGACAAGGAAGGAAAACACATAGGCTTTTCCATTGGAAGAAGTTTGGTAGCCGCAGAAACCTTTGGCACCGTTGATGGTTCCACTTTTCATTTTCATTCCATTGTATTCAGGAAAAGCATTCAGGTAACCACGGAACCAGGGCTGCTGGCGCGCATACAGAAGAACAGTCACCTGGGCATGGGTGGTTATGCGGTTGAGGGGTGAGAGGCCGGAGCCATCTGCCAGATTGAGTTCGGAAAGATCAATTCCTTTTTCTTTCCAGAAATCGCGGATCAGGGACAGGCCGGTTTCTGTGGCGCCCTTTCCTTTTTTGCGGAATGCGAAAGTTTTTACCAGTGCTTCACCATAAAGGTTGATGCTTTTCTTCAGGAACCAGTACACCATGCTATCCAATGTGGGTGAGAAATGTACATCAATAACTTTCCACCTGCTGGTGTCAACAAACTGTATGTCACGACTGGCTTCCACGAATTTTATCTGACTCTTGCCCAGACATCTGGAAGAAAAATCATGCAGTAAAAAAACTGGTGGATCCTGAACAGCCGCGGAAATGGAAAAATTATTTTCATTAACAGGAATCGTACCCCTCAAATAGATACTCGAATCACCGGCCGGATAAACATAAGCATTATCGCCGGAGCCTTTGGCGGCACTGGTTAGTTCATTGAAAAATTTTATCTTGCCAGACATACCGGTTGATAAAATATCAATCCTTTCTCCAATCCTGTCCCCCGATCTCAACCTGATGTCATATTGGTTTTCTTTCCAGTTGATGGCAGAAGCACCAGCACCATAGTAATTGCCTATGTCCTCAAAGATCCATCCACCAGGAACAGATTGCGATTCAAATGGACTGTCATCGGCCACCAGTCGGCCTTTCAGGGACATTATTGCTTTTTTTTGCAGCGCTGTTCTCCATTCATTCACCAGGAGGGTATCGTTGGTTTGTTTCCATCTCCAGCTTCCCAGTGTTGGATCGCCTTCACCCCTGATCCAGATGTCGCCATACAACATCCCATTTGCAATATTTCCATCGTAAGCAAGTTGTGTTCGGTAACGAAAATCCTTTCCCAGAATTTCATAAGCTGTGGCTGCAGTAACGATCTTTAGTGTGGAACCAGTTGCCATTCCAGTGCGCGCATTTTTTTCATACACCACTTCACCCGTGGTGGCATCTACCACATAAAGGGATGCAAGGGCGCTGTTCAACTGAGAGTCTGAGAGAAAACCTTCGAAGGCCTGGGCAATTTTTTGCTTTTGCTCCTGGGCAAATCCACACATAGAGGCGATCAGTAAAAGAGCAGATACAATCTTTTTTTTCATGGCTTCGTACATTGCGCTAAAATTAGGACTTAGGGATGAATGAACTGAACGCTTCCATTATTACAATCGGCGATGAATTATTGATTGGACAAACCATTGACACCAATAGCGCTTTCATTGCACAGGAGCTGAACAAGATTGGCATCTGGGTAAAAAAAAGAATTGCCATTGGAGACATGCGCAATGAGATACTCGATACCCTGAAGGAACAATCAAAAGAAGTTCGTCTCATCATCATCACGGGAGGACTGGGTCCAACGGCCGATGACATCACCAAACCCGTACTCTGTGGTTATTTTGGCTCGAAGCTCGTTACAGACGCCGGTGCTTTGGAAAATGTAAAAACCATTTTTCAAAAGTTGAATCGGCCCCTCATCGAACGCAACCTGAGGCAGGCAGAAGTTCCTGATAATTGTACGGTATTGCCAAACCAGAGAGGAACTGCACCGGGCATGTGGTTTGAAAAAGAAAGGGTGATCTATGTTTCTCTTCCCGGCGTGCCTCACGAAATGAAGGGACTGATGCTGCAAAGCGTGATCCCAAAACTAAAAGAACAATGGAAATTACCTGCTCTGGTCCATCGTACCTTGCTTACTTCGGGTGCAGGTGAATCTGTGATTGCAGATACGATCTCCGATTTTGAAAACAGCCTTCCTACTCATATCAAACTTGCTTATCTGCCTTCATATGGACTTGTTCGCTTGCGTCTCACCGGTAGAGGCTCCGACAAATCTTCATTGGAGAAAGAAGTGCAGGATTTATTTGAGCAGCTGCAGCTGTTGGTGAAGCAATGGATGGTAGCAAATGAAGACATTTCACTTGCTGCTGCAGTGAATCAGTTGCTGAAATCAAAAAACAAAACTGTTTCTACCGCGGAAAGCTGCACTGGCGGATTCATCGCACATCTCATTACTTCTGTTGCCGGATCATCTTCTGTATTCAAAGGGAGCGTTGTTTCTTATGCCAATGAAGTAAAAGAGGATGTCCTCGGAGTTCAGCCTGCTACTTTAAAAAAATGGGGTGCCGTAAGTGAAACTACAGTATCAGAAATGCTTCAGGGTATTCTTCGATCCATGAAGACTGACTACGGCATCGCTACCTCGGGCATCATGGGTCCTGATGGAGGCACAGAGGAAAAGCCGGTGGGAACGGTATGGGTTGGTGTCGGAAATAAAAACAAAAGCCGCGTCACCCGTCATTTTTTTCGCTTCGACCGGGGAAGGAATATTGAGCTGGCCGCAAACACAGCCCTGACCATGTTGTACCGCTTTGTGCAGGAAGAACAAAGTGAAACCATACATTAAATGGGCTTTGCTTATTTTTGGCCGAGATAAAGCAAGGGTTGTCCAACGATTGATTCAGCCAACCGAATTGCAAACAAATAATTGACTATGGCAACTGTTGACCTGGTAATGCCTAAGATGGGCGAAAGCATTATGGAAGCAACCATTTTGAAATGGCACAAAAAGCCCGGCGACCCTGTGCATATGGATGAAACA
Organism: Flavisolibacter sp.; assembly: GCA_045805145.1. Classification (GTDB taxonomy): domain Bacteria; phylum Bacteroidota; class Bacteroidia; order Chitinophagales; family Chitinophagaceae; genus Flavisolibacter. The sequence goes on from JBJMLU010000018.1 coordinate 44,618, forward strand.
GTATTGGAGATTGCTACCGACAAGGTGGACAGCGAAGTGCCTTCAACTGCTGAAGGTGTGTTATCTGAACTCCTGTACCAGGTAAATGATGTAGTGCCTGTAGGTTCGGTGATTGCAAGAATCAAAACCGCAGCGATGGAAGAAGTGCAACATCACGCACCACAACCGGCACCAGTACAGGAAAAGCCGAGGTGGGAAAGCAACGAAACGCCCCAGGAATTCAGTCATTTTCATTCTTCAAACAATAACTCCTCTAGCACTGTTTCGCAAAACATCAATGGGAACCGCTTTTATTCTCCGCTGGTGCTCAACATCGCCGCCCAGGAAGGTGTGAGTCTGACGGAACTCGAAAACATTCCGGGAACAGGTAATGAAGGAAGGGTTACGAAAAAAGATATTCTTCAGTATGTAAGTAACAAAAGATCGGGAAGGGCGCCGGAAGAAAGATCCCCGCAGGTTCATCAACCCCAGGCTCGTGAACAGTCCATGGTTATCCCGATGAACAAAGTAGAATCCTCACCTGCTCCTTCCAATTACGGAGGCAATGTGGAGATCATTGAAATGGACCGCATGCGCCGCATGATCGCTGATCACATGGTACGCAGCAAACATACCAGTCCGCATGTGACTTCGTTTACGGAGGCGGATGTTTCCAACCTGGTCATGTGGCGCGACCGGGTGAAAAAAGATTTTGAAAAACGGGAAGGCACAAAGCTCACTTTCACACCATTATTTATTGAAGCCATTGTTCGATGCATCAAGAAATTTCCGCTGGTCAACAGTTCTGTAGATGGCAACCAGATCATTGTAAAAAAAGACATCAACATGGGAATGGCAACGGCCTTGCCCAGTGGCAATCTCATTGTTCCCGTGATCCGCAATGCCGATCAATTGAACCTTGTGGGACTTGCACGTCAGGTGAATAATCTTGCTGATAGTGCGCGTAATAACAAACTCAAACCCGAAGACATTTCTGATGGAACATTTACTCTTACAAACGTGGGCACTTTCGGAAGTCTGATGGGAACACCCATCATCAATCAGCCGCAGGTAGCTATACTGGCAGTTGGCGCCATCAAGAAAAGACCGGTAGTGATTGAAACACCACAGGGCGATAGCATTGCCATCCGTCACATGATGTATCTCTCCCTTAGTTATGATCACCGCATTGTAGATGGAAGCCTGGGTGCTACTTTCCTTTCTTCAGTAGCCAATGAATTGGAAAATTTCAATTCTCAAAGAGAATATTGAGAGAAGCTATTGGCTGTTAGCTGTTGGCTGTTCGTTTTTCTCTGGAGTAGGTTAAGGCTTAGACAATGTTCGTTATAGGGTGTTCTTTTTTGAAGTCGTTTGTTATTTGGGAAGAGGTTTTTGGTGGGAGGGGTTTTTGAAACGCAAAGAGGCGCAGAGAGGCGCAAAGAGACGCAAGGTTTTTATACATTATGTTTTAAGATCTCACCTTCTTGTTCTTCGAAACTCAAAGCTTACTTAGAATTTGCGCTTACTTCTGATTTCGAAAAATCTATTCGATTTGGGAGTGCCATTTAATCTCGGATTAATTCTGATGACCTCATTTGCAATCCATTTTCCAACCTGTAGTAAGCTGTCTAACCAGGACGTCATTGCGAGCGAAGCGACCCCCGCAGGGTGCGGGGTTAAAGCTATAGCGGTGGCGCAGGCAATCTCCATCTCAAATTTATTTGAGAACAATACTCATTAAACCTTGCGTCTCTTTGCGCCTCTCTGCGCCTCTTTGCGTTTCAAAAACCCCTCCCACCAAAAACCTCTTCCCAAATAACAAACGACTTCAAACAAGAACACCCTATAACGAACATTGTCTAAGCCGCAGGCTACTTCAAAGAAAAACGAACAGCCAACGGCTATCGGCTAATAGCTTTCTTACGCCGCTGGTTGTGAAATGAATTTCACCAAAGTGCGTTTTGCAACGGGTAAAATGGTTTCTTCTACCGGGAAGGTCAGTTCCGTTTCAATACTATACACCGCTGGATTGGGAAGGTCTGCACGGTTTTTTATGAGTTCATACTTGATATTCTCATATGTATGGACCATGCTTCTCTGCATCATTTCAACATAAGAGGTTTTAATGCTTCGGAATTTTTCATTGTGCTTGTCAAAAATGGAAAGGCGGTATTGGTATATATGGGTTGACTTATTATTACCTGCACTCAGAAAGAAATAACCTTCTTGAATATCGAGCGGTACCAATCCTATGGGTGTTATGGTGAGATTTTCTTCCACGAATTCATAGATCTCTGCACCACTACTGATGGTGGTCTTCATTTCATCAGCTGAATAGTTGATGATCTCTTCCAGTTCCTGCATCAGCTCATTGTCTTCGATCATTTGTTCGTAGAGCCCCTGCAATTTTTCCAGTTGAACGCCGGTGAGCTTTTTGGGAAAATGCTCCTGCAGGTATTTTTTGTTTTCGCGAAAAGCAACAATGTTGTTGTAATGGAAGATCAGGTCACCAAGTTGAGGATAGAGTTTGCTTTCATGAAAGTACTTGTTGATCTCCTGCAGATAAGCAAGGAGTGTATATTTTTTCAACTCAAAATCAATGTACCCTTCAGCAAACCAGGTTTCGGATAATTGTTTCATAGCCTAAGATTTTACCTACCTAATATACTAAATACAATCTTCAAATCATATACCAGGGGGAGAAAAGTTGGTAGTTGATAGTTGAGAGATGAGAGATGTGGGATGTGGGATGTGGGAAGAGAGATGTGGGATGACGGATGAGGGTTGATGTCTGTCGGCTAATGAAACCAAGCAGCCAATAGCTAACAGCTATCAGCTAACAGCTCACAGCCAACAGCTCGCAGCTCACAGCTCACAGCTCACAGCTCACTTCTCACCGCTTCCCTCAATATTCCAATCCCCAGTCCCTTCCTTTTTTTACCGCGGGTACGCCTTCTCTCAGCCATACCGGTTCAGGCGCCCCTTTCAATTGCCAATCGAAATATTGTTGTTCACGGATCTGAATATCCTTTCGGTTTTTTCTTTCCACGAGGTTGTGGGCTTCGCCATTGTAATTGAGCAGCCATACTTTTTTATTGAGACGGCGCATGGCTGTAAAAAATTCAATGCCTTGGTACCAGGGTACCGCGCCATCTGCGTCGTTGGACATAATGACCAGGGGTGTCGTCACGTTTTGCAAATGAAAGAGCGGAGAATTTTCGATGTAGAGCTCCGGCTTTTGCCATGGCGTAGCCCCAATACGGCTTTGTCCTTTTTCATATTGCGACTGACGGTTGTTGCCACTCTCCCACCTGATGCCGCCATAAGCACTGAACATATCCACTACCGGTGCTCCGGCCCATGCTGCTTTAAACAAATGAGTAGCCGTGATGAGATATGCCACCTGGTAACCGCCCCAACTCTGTCCCTGCACACCAATATTTTTTGCATCCACCCATTTGTTTTTTGTAAGGGACTGCGTACCGCTCACTACATAATTGTAGGCATCCCTGCCCGGATGTCCCTTGGTATAACTGATGTCAGGAGCAAATACCAGATAGCCCCGGCTCACGAAAAATGGAATATTCAATCGGCTGGGTGTGGGCGCAGGAGGTTGGTAATTGAAAATATTATCGCTTAGCTTTTCATAGAAGTAAACGATCATCGGATACTTTTTTGAGGGATCAAAATCTTCCGGCTTGTACAGAATTCCGGTGGCTTGCTTTCCATCAAAAGTTTTCCAATGATAGAGTTCAGCACTCCCCCAATTGTATTGTGATTGTTGCGGATTGAGAGCGCTTAATTTCATTCCAGGTTCAAATTGGATCAGGGTTGTATGCCAGCCAGGGAGGCTATCGGTTGGTTGTTGATGATTGTTTGTTTTTAAATAATAAAGATCAGGAGAAAGGGTAAAGTTTTCTTTCGTATACAAAAATCGCGCAGTGTCTTTCGCCTTAAGGAAGGTATTATAGGAATAGGGTCCTACTTCTGTCAAAGACTGTGCTTTCCAATGCTCTGATAAACCGAATGAAAAAATGCCGCTTCTTTTTGTTTTCTCGTCAATGACCCTGAAATATAAAACCTGGTTGGACCGGAAAAATTTTTCTGTCGTATCCGTCTTAATGTTTCGGAAGGAAATCCCGATGGACTTGAGGAAGAACATGACTGGCGCAGGCTCTTCTTTTCCATCCGGGTCCAGTTTCCACACCCCATAACGGTCATACACATACACGAATGAATCCTTTTCATGCCAACCCATCACACCATAGGGAGCAGGATTGTCAGGCACATCATTCTCTTCATTGTATAAAGGGACTTTAATGCCCGAACTGATATTTTTTAATTGCTTGCCGTTCCAGCAAAAATAATTCTTCGCCTTGCTGTCATACAACAAAATATAATTGCCGGTGGAAGAAGCATACACCTGCCCTTCATGGTTTTTTTTAACCAGGAATTTTTTTCCGGTCCGGACGTCCAGCGCGTACACATCATTTTTTGTTCTTCCCATCCATTGCGACTCTACTCTTCTTCCGGTATCTGTAAGAGCAATGAAAATATTTCCATCACCTTCGTTGGTCTGGATGATATTGGGAATACCCGGTGAGCCAAGTTGCGACATGCGGTCACTGGTCAAATCGTAAACAGCGAGATAGTTTCTTTTCAATTCAGTATTGAGACGAAAGAGTTGTTGCGTTTGAAGATAGTCGTCTTTGTAATTCCAGATGTCGAGTTTCACCAGGTCGATGTCGATCATAGAAGTGTCTTTCGCTGGCGTGATGGGTGCCGTTCCGAAAAACAGCCGGCTGCCTGATTTGCTGAAACTTAGATTTCCATTCTCACTCACGGTCATGCCGAGTTCCATGCCGCAGGATTTTTTATCCGCCAGAAGTCTTGCACTATCATCTCCCCTGTTGAATAAATAAACTCCGTAAAATTTTTGCAGTGACCTTGCATTGGTGTCCCGTTCCGCAACAAAAGCTACTCTATCTCCCTCTTCCGTGAGGGCAAAATTCCTGAACTCATTGCCACCCCGAAGAATGGTGTCTGCAGCGGACCGCACCAAATCGTAAAGTACTACTGCATTGGAGGAAAAACTTTTTCCGCCGATCCGCATCAGTAGTTCTTTTCCATTGGCACTGAAAAAATAGTCCACGACATTTTTAAACAATTTTTCTTTTCCTTCCAGCAAATGACGAAGCACAAGGTCGGATCCTTCTGTTGAAGATGCCATGGCAGAAGGATCATCATCGCCTGCAGCATCGGCGCCATTACCGGCTTTCATGTTTTTCAGCTGGGTAATCAGCAGTTGAAGTGAATCAATTTTCTTTTTGAGACTATCTACTGCTTTTTGCGTTGGAGATATCGATCTTGAAGCGGGTGTTTTTTCTTTTTGATAAGCCAGCCATCCCATTCCTTTCTCGGGTATCCTGAAAGATTTAACGGAAGGCACAGTAAAAACATTTTTTGTCTCGAGAGAGATCACGGACAGTGAGTCTTTTGGGAAATCTTCCGGTCTTTTTTTTCTGATCCTGGCCTCACGAAGGTCCCTGAACCGGGGTTTCAACATGCAAATGACGTAGCGGCTGTCTGGTGTAATGGACACATTGTATCCGCGCTGGATAATTATGGAATCTCCTCCATTTTCAGTTGATTGGATATGAAGGATGCCGTCTCCTTCCTGCGGAACCACGGTAAATATCGCCCATCTTCCATCTGCGCTGATCGCTTTCTCTCCAATTGTTTGCCATCCGTCATACACGGAATGATCCAGAGGTTTTTTTTGAGCGAGAACGAGCACAGGAGAGAAAAACAAAAAAAGAACAAGATGTTTCATAGTCTAACTTCTGAAATAAAATTAAGGGAATGGAACTAATGATGCGCCGCATTCCTTCGGGCATGGCTGATCAACCGCCACATGTGAAAAACAACAGCCAGCGCAATGAGTCCGAATCCCACATAAAACCAGTTGCTCAATAAACGGTTCTCGCGGTAAATGATAAAGGCGAGCATGATGCCATAAACCGGCTCGAGCGTGAGTGTGAGGTTCATGGTGAAGGCAGAAACTTTTTTAAGTGCCCTGATGTATAAAAAGAAAGTGAGGATGGTGCAGGCCCAGCTCAGAATTATGAGCCAGAGCCAGTCCCATAGTGAAGGTGCACTCCATCCAATGGGAATAAAAAACCGGAACAGCGGAAGCAATGCAGTAAGCCCAAGGAATCCACCCGTGAGCTGATACAGTGTGATGTGCTCGGGATGATGACGGTCTACTATTTTTTTATTGAGTACGGATACCAGCACGGTAAACACAGCTGATAGCAATCCAATGATGATGCCTGTGGAGAACTGAAGATGCGTGTTGTAAATGATAAAGATGCCAGCAATGGCAAAGAGTCCGAGTACAATTTCCACGGTATCGAACGGCTTTTTCAAAATAAGCGGTTCAATCAAGGCTGCAATCAATGCAGTGGTGGACAGACAGGTAAGGGCAATGGTGACATTCGCCAGTTTGATGGATGCATAAAAGAAAACCCAGTGCAATGCCAGAATGGTTCCAATCAAAGCAATCATGATTCCGGCTTTTGGATGAATGCGGCTCGCCTTTCCCTGCACCAGGTACAGGATCCAAAGAGAAATCATCGTAATCAAAAGTCGCCACCAGACCAGCATCACAGAATCCAGTGTGATGGCTCTTCCCAACACACCGGTAAAGCCCCACAAAAAAACAGCCGCGTGCAATTGCAAGAGTGCCCTCTTCATACAATCAAAGAAACATCAAGTTTGAAAACAAGGGGAAATTTTGTTTCACGCAAAGACGCAAAGGGAAGAAGGCGCAAGGGTCGCTGACGCTCCTGGAGCAAAGAATTCAGGCGTAATGTATTTATTGGAAAAGCCTAATGGGGTAGAAGAATTTTAACGCAAAGGACGCAGAGGGCCGCAAGTGTTCTTTCGGATTGAACCCTGGACTTTTCTTTGCGTGCCTTGCGTTCTCTGCGTTTAAATATTCCCACCTAAATTCTTTACGAACCGAATCTTTTCAATTTGCTCTTTGTTCCGGGAGCGTCAGCGACCCCTGCGCCTTCTTTCCTTTGCGTCTTTGCGTGAAACAAATTAATTCTCAAGCTGGCCGAGGATAACAACAAGTTTCTTTCTCATTATATTTATGGCCTATGAACCCTGTTATCAGTATTCGTCACCTTCATAAAAATTATGGCTCCAAAGAAGTGCTCCGCGATATCAATCTTGAAGTATTTCCAGGACAGGTAATTGGATATATCGGTCCCAATGGCGCGGGAAAAAGCACCACGGTAAAAATTTTATGCGGACTGCTGACAGATTATGAAGGCGAAGTGAGTATTAAGGGACATGATCTCAAAAAAGAAACACTGGAAGTAAAAAAATTGATAGGGTATGTTCCTGAACTGGCAGAACTCTATGACGTGCTCACGCCGCGCGAATACCTGAACTTTACTGGTTCTCTTTATGGCATCAATGAGTCCGTGTGCACAGATCGCATCCAGAAAATGATGCGGGCCTTTGGACTGCTTGCCAACATCGACCAGCGCATGGATAGCTTCAGCAAAGGCATGCGGCAGAAAGTGCTCATTGCTTCGGGAATTCTTCACAACCCCGACATCATTATTCTCGATGAACCTCTAAGTGGTCTCGATGCCAATAGTGTGATCATCATCAAAGACTTGATCAGCAGACTGGCGCGCGATGGGAAAACGATATTTTATTGCAGTCATATGATGGACGTGGTAGAAAAAGTTAGCCACCGCATTGTGTTGATCGACGAAGGAAAGATTGTTGCGGATGGTAGTTTTGAACAACTAAGCCAGCAGCAGGGGAATAAAAGCCTGGAGCAGATATTTGCCAGTCTTACTGCGCGAGATTCTTTTTCCACGAGTGCGGATGAACTGGTGAAAGCACTGGAAAACGAAAAGCCATGAACATCATCAATAAGATTTTTCTTAAACTCACTTTATTGCCTTCCGGTTTTTACAGAAGAATGGGTGTTGATGTTTCTCAATTGAAGTCCATTCTCCAGCTCAAGCTCACGATGGACGACCGTAGGCCAGGGACCTTGCAGCAAACAAGAAAAAGAAAATCAAAGAAACCAATTTCTCTTGCAACGCTGGGTACCATGTTCATGAGTGTTCTGTTGGGTTTACTCTACCTCATGTCTTTTCTGATCGGGCATGATATGGTTACTCAGCTCACTGTTTATTTTTCTTTGTTTTTTTTCATGCTTTCAGCAACCCTGATCTCAGATTTCACTTCAGTGCTGATCGACATTCGCGATAATTATATCATTCTTCCCAAACCCATGCGGGACAGTACTTTCATCATGGCAAGGTTCCTGCACATCTTCATCCATATCTGCAAGATTGTAGTGCCCATGTGGCTTCCCGGCTTTATAGCCATGATCAGTAAATCAGGTTGGGCCGGTGCCTTGATCTTTTCCCTTCTGGTCCTGCTGGTCACGCTCCTTGCGATATTTTTTATCAATGCGGTTTACATTCTGATTTTGCGCATCACCACACCACAGAAATTCCAGGCCGTTATCAGTTATATACAGATAGTATTTGCCATAGTTATCTATGCAAGCTACCAGATCTTTCCACGGATGATGGACAGAATGAACCTGCAGGACTTTGATATCTCCACAAAAAAAGGAATTGCGTTTTATCCCATTTACTGGTTCGCACAAGGCTGGAATGTAATTTTTACCCTGCACGGAAGCACACTGCAATGCATACTTGCTTTCCTTGGGCTTGTTACTCCCTTTATTTGTCTATATGTAGTGATCGCTTATCTGGCCCCCAGCTTTAATAACAAGCTGGCGATGATCAACAGTTCGGCATCAGCAACAGAACAAAAGGAGACAAAAACAATCAGGATTCAGAAAAGATCCTATGCTGATTTTTTGAGCGGCATATTTACACGCGGCTTTGCAGAAAAAATGGGATTTGTGTTTACCTGGAAAATGACTTCGCGCAGCAGGGATTTCAAGATGAAGGTGTATCCTTCAATCGGCTACCTGATGGTGTACGTGGTGTTCATGTTTTTCAACAACAAGCATCTTCGATTGGAAGATATTGCCAGTCAGCAAAACAGTGGAAGGATCATCGTACTGTCGGCCCTGTATTTTACCAGTCTTCTGTTGACCATGGCGCTGACACAGGCTGTTTATTCGGACAAGTACAAAGCTTCCTGGATTTATTATGTGAGTCCGATCAAAAATCCGGGTGAAGTCATTCTTGGCGGAGCAAAAGCTGCTATTTTCAAATTCTATATTCCACTGGTTGTTTTTATTACCGTGGTTGGAGTCACTCTTGCAGGGCCTTCGATATTGCCAAATATTGTGTTGGGATTGTTCAATGAACTTTTGATTGCTACCATCCTGGTCTATATCGGAAATAAAATGTTTCCTTTCTCCATGCACCAGGATACAGGCATGCGTGCCGGCAGTTTTCTTCGAAGCATGGCATTGCTTTTCATCTCCGTGCTGATTGCCTTTGGTCATTACCTGATTTATACGGTGATGCCGGCTGTGATCATTTGTTCCATTCTCTCCATCATTGCGACCTGGTACATGATGAGCAGCATTAGAAATATTTCCTGGGAAGCGATACGGAGTAGTTATAGGGAGGAATAGTCGTTGGTGGTTGGTGGTGGATGGTTGGGGGTTAGATCGAAGAGTTCCACGAATGGGTGCATTGCTAACCGAAAATAATATCTTTCATTTGTCATGGAAGGCTGTTCTCACCTAATTCCTAATTCCCAATTCCGTTTAAACATCACCTGCTCACAGAAGCATCCAACTTACTTTTGACCCTTCTTCTATAATTGGTGAAAAGACTGTACCAGCGGAGTTGGAGCACACCGAGGATTCCTTCCTTGACAATGCCACGATTCATTTTGGATTCGCCGAACTTGCGGTCTTCGAATTGAATGGGTACTTCCTTGAGCCGGAAACCAAGTTTCCAGGCAGCAAACTTCATTTCAATTTGAAAAGCATATCCCACAAAATGGATCTCATCGAGATTGATGGTTTCCAGTACTTCTTTTTTATAACACATAAATCCTGCAGTCTGATCGTGTACGGGCATCCATAAGATCAACCGCGTATAAAGCGAACCACCTTTCGACAACGCAATCCGGTTATTGGGCCAGTTCTTCACGCCTCCACCTTTTACATAACGCGAACCAATGGCCAAATCCGCTTCTCCACTCTTACACGCAGCATAAAGACGGGGCAGGTCGGAAGGATGATGAGAAAAATCCGCGTCCATTTCAAAAATATAATTGTAACCCCTTGAAGTTGCCCATTTGAATCCATGAATGTAAGCGGTGCCCAGCCCCTGTTTTCCTTTGCGCTCTTCCAGAAAAACTGTTTCGTTGAATTGCGGTTGGATCTGACGTACAATTTCCGCTGTGCCGTCGGGTGAACCGTCGTCAATCACTAAAACATGAAATTCATCCTTCAGGTTGTAAATGGCCCGAAGGATGGCTTCAATGTTTTCTTTTTCGTTATAGGTCGGTATTATCACCAGCTTTTCCACGCAATAGCTAGAATTTTTTAAGCATGATCCGGGTGTACATTTCGGTTAATTTCTGTTTGGTATTCATCGGGAACTCTCCCTTCATCATCCAGTCGTAATACTGTGGCTCCGCTTTCAGAACATCGGCTACCGGCCTTCCCTTGTGTTTGCCGAAGTTGAATACTTCCACGCCCTTGTCGTCATAGGTGAAGCGTCGTGCAAAATCAATGATGGAATCTTCTCCCACCGCTTTCAAAACACTGTCGATGCTGGTTCCAAGCTGCGGATAGCGTTCGAGCTGTGCATTCAAAATTTCCGCAGTAGCTGTTGCATCGGCTTCGGCACTGTGGGCGTTTTCAAGGGTCTTGTTGCAATAAAATTTATAAGCTGCAGACAGCGTGCGCTGTTCCATCTGGTGAAATATTTTTTGCACGTCAACAAGCTTGCGGCTCTTCATATCAAACTCCACCCCTGCGCGAAGAAATTCTTCCATCAACAGCGGAATGTCGAGCCGGTAAGCGTTATAGCAGGCAAGGTCGCAACCATCCAGGAATTGTTTGATCTCCTGGGCAATTTGTTTGAAGACCGGCGCCTCCTTTGCCATTTCATTGGTGATGCCATGCATGTCGATGCACACTTGAGGAATGGGTATCTGCGGATTTACAATTTTTCTTTTGACAGAGCGGTTTCCGTCCGGAATGGTTTTTACAATGGCGATTTCAACAATACGATCCGTGGACACGTTGGTTCCAGTTGCTTCAATATCGATGAAGGCCAGCGGTTTTTTTAACTGTAACATTTCAGCAATTCTTAAAGGCCGTAAAGGTAAAGTTTTGTGTTCTTCGGGAAGGAATTTAATCCTTGTGCTGTGTAATTCGCCGGGCAAAGGCTTCTGTATCCAGCCCGTCATAATTTCCCGAGCTCATAAAAACCACAACTGCATTGTGGTAATCATTACCATTGAGCCATTGCTCCAGGTCTGATTTGTTGTTGAAGACGTCGAGATCATTTTTCTTAAAGCCATTCTTTACTGTTTCTCTGGATAATTCAGGCATGCGTTTTAATTCCAATGCGTGCTTGCTGTAAAAAACAGAAGCCCTGTCCGCTTTTTGCATGGCTCCTTCATATTCTTTCATGAAAGCTTCATTCAAACTACTGTACGTGTGCAGCTCCAGGGCTGCAATGAGCCTGCGATCTGGAAACTGATTTTTCACGGCATCAATGGTTGCTTTTACCTTGGAGGGTGCGTGAGCAAAATCGCGGTAGAACACGGTGGACTGGTTATTGGCAAGCACTTCCAGTCTTTTTGCAGCGCCTTTGAATGTACTGATCGACCTTATAAAATCTTTCGCGCTGATTCCAAGTTCGAGGCAAACCATCCAGGCCGCATGAAGATTGAGGAGGTTATGGTCGCCAAAAACTTCGAGTCCTGTTTCCTGTCCATCAATCACCACGCTGGTCTTACCCTTGTTGATGCTGTGTTGCGGCACCTGGTAAGGATGATATTGAATGTCTTTTCTTTTGTGTTTTTCCACCAGTTCCTTCAACACAATATCCGTTTCATTGTAGATCAGATGTCCATCCTTTTCAATCTTGTTGATAAAGATCCTGAACTGTTCAAGGTAATTATCAAAACTCGGAAATACATTGATATGGTCCCAGGCAATTCCGGTGATCACTGCAATATGTGGAAACAGGAAATGAAATTTAGGACGCTTTTCCAAAACGCTTGCAGGATATTCGTCTCCTTCACAAACAATCACGGGAGCGTTGGTAATATTCACCGATTGGTCGAAGCCCTGGAGACGGGCGCCTACCAGGTAATCGAAATCCTTTTTCAAAGTTTTCAATACATGCATGATCATGGAAGTAGTGGTGGTCTTTCCGTGACTGCCACCAACCACAACGCGGGTCTTGTTGCGGCTCTCCTGGAAAATGTATTCAGGGAAAGAATAAATGGGCAGTTGCAGCTCTTTGGCCTTTAGTATTTCTGGGTTATCGGCCTTGGCGTGCATGCCGAGGATGACAGCGTTGAGATCAGGGGTAATTTTACGCGGGTCCCAACCAATTTCCCCAGGTAAGATCCCTTCTTTTGCCAGATTGCTCCTGGCGGGTTCGAAGATCTCATCGTCGCTGCCCGTGATCTCGTAACCTTTTCGTTTCAAGGCGATTGCGAGCTGGTGCATGACACTTCCGCCTATGGATATAAAATGGATTTTCATATGTAAAATTCTCAGTTTCTGCTCCATAAATAACAAACCTGGTCGGGGCTTTGGGTTGCCAGGAATGAGGCATTATAATTTTTACCTATTATATTTGCAGACAGGCGGCAAATTAAGCCGTTTTAATCCAAAACATATTTTTATGAAAAACAAAAAAATTTACTTCATCTTGCTGGTTTCCATCAGCATTTTCGCGTCCTGCGCCACTTCCCGAACGGGTTACCGCAGTACCCAACGTAAAGGCTACGGCTGTCCGGCCAATGCCAGCATCGAGAATCGAATCATTGAAAAGAATAAGATTTAGTTTATTAAAATCTTGTGTGTATGCATTGGATTCATCTTACCGATGAAGAACAGTTAAAACAGATCATCAGCAAATCACAGCTCAGACCCCAGGTAATTTTTAAGCACAGCACGCGGTGTTCCATCAGTGCGCTTGCCCTGCAACGATTGCAAAAGGTATCGCAGCCTTTGGATATCGATTTCTATTTCCTGGACCTTCTGGCTTACAGAAATGTATCAAACCGGATTTCAGAAAGCTTTCATGTGCAGCACGAGTCACCGCAGATCTTATTGATCCGCGACGGGGAGTGTGTGTATGAAGAAAGCCATATGGGCATTTCCATGAATGAGATCGTGGAGCATGTTCACAATGCTGCCTGAGTAACCGGTTAATCAAAATAAATTTTACTCCGGCTGGTCCGGAGTTTTTGATTTGCATGGGTCCGTATCTTTTTTGAGGAAGCGGATTAACCGCAAAGGACGCAAAGGATGCGCAGAGGACCGCAAAGGTTTTATGGTTAAATCAAGTGTGAATTCTGTCTTAGCGACCTCCGCGTTTTCTGCGTTTGAATCTTTGATTATATTCTTTCAGAACAAAATATTGCTATCCTCAATAGAACAACACCTCGCACCCGCTCTCTTCTTCGCACTGGATCGTCCGCAACCTTTGCGTCCTGCCTGCCGGCAGGCAGGTTTACGTGAAACTGAAATTGCCACGTTTACATTAGCTTTGTTTTCCTTAAACATATTTAACTATCCAACTATGGTACGTAATGCTACAGCCGTTTGGAACGGCTCAGGAAAAGAAGGCAATGGTCAACTCACTACAGGAAGCACGGTCTTGAACAATGCACAATACAGTTATAAGTCCAGGTTTGAAAGTGGTGTAGGCACGAATCCCGAAGAACTGATCGCTGCCGCACACGCCGGCTGCTTTACCATGAAACTGAGTTTCGTACTGGGTGAATCAGGAATCACACCCGAAAGATTGGAAACACGTTGCGAGGTTACATTTGAAAATGGAGCTGTGACCAAATCTCACCTCACGGTTAAAGCAAAAGTGCCTGGCATCAGCAAAGAAAAATTTCAGGAAGCGGTAAAGAATGCAGAACAGAATTGTCCCATCTCCAAATTATTGAAGACCGAGATCAGTTCGGAAGCGACATTGTCGTAAGTTTCTGGTTCTTCGTTCACATCCATTCTGATAAATGAGAGGCGAAAGTAAAAGGGCAAGACCAAAAGCGGGATTGCCCTTCTACCAACTAGCAACTATCCACTCCTCAGAGCGGCTTTTTCTTTTATAGATCGTAAATCGGTCTGTATTTGGGCACCAGGGCTTTCATCACTACCCAGGCCACCAGATAGGCCAGCGCGCAAATAGCAAACATGATGGAATAACCTGTTTCAATATGTCCCAAAGCTTTATAATGATCGAAGAGCGCTCCGCCAAGTTTAGACATAACCACACCTCCCAATCCTCCAGCCATTCCTCCAATGCCGACAACTGAACCAATTGCTTTTTTGGGAAACATATCAGACACTGTGGTGAAAATATTTGCTGACCAGGCCTGGTGTGCAGATGCGCCAATTCCAATCAAAATCACCGGTATCCAGTAAGTGATATGACCCAGGGGTTGCGCAGCCAGCACTACAAGCGGAAATAATGCAATGAGCAACATCGCTTTCATCCGGCCATCGTAGGCACTGTGTCCTCTTCGGATAAAATACATGGGAGCCCAACCACCTCCAATGCTGCCAACCATGGCGAGGGTATATAAAAAAGCAAGTGGAAGCATCACTCCTTCATCCACGATGTTGTACTGCGCTTTCAGATAAGCAGGCAACCAGAAAAGAAAGAACCACCAAACGCCATCGGTCATGAATTTTCCGAAAGTAAAAGCCCAGGTTTGCTTGTAACCCAGGAGCTTCACCCAGGAAACCTTTTCTTTCACTTCGGGTGCGGTTCCTTCTCTTTCATCATCACTATTGATGTAAGCCAGTTCCCGTTGCGACATCCGTTTTTGCTTCTCCGGCTTTGCATAAAAGATCAGCCACAAAATGAGCCAGAGAAATCCAATTCCTCCAATGATTATAAATGCTGCTTCCCAACCCCAGTGAAGTTTGATCCAGGGAACCGTAAGCGGAGCCAATATGGCGCCAACATTGGCACCTGAATTAAAAATACCCGTAGCAAATGATCTTTCTCTTTTTGGAAAATATTCTGCCGTGGCTTTGATGGCAGCCGGAAAATTACCCGCTTCACCAAATGCCAGTACTGCGCGCGCAAACATGAAGCCGACGACCGAAACCGAAAAAGCGCCAATACCCAACCATCCTATAAACGTGACGATTCCCTGCCCGATAGGAATAGCAACTGCATGCACCAGCGCACCAACAGACCATATGCTGATGGCCAGCGCATAGCCCTTACCGGTATCGAGCCGGTCGATGATGCGTCCGGCAAAGAGCATGGAAATCGCATAGATGAATTGAAAGATCGCGGTGATATTAGCATAGTCCGTATTGGTCCAGTGAAAAGTTTCGGCCAGATAAGGTTGAAGCAGGCTCAATACCTGCCGGTCAAGATAATTGACAGTAGTGGCAAAAAATAAAAGCCCGCAAATGGTCCATCGAAATTTTCCAACGGCCTGATTAACTTTCTCTATTGTTTTCAATGGCTCATTTTCTATTTGCATGCAAGAGAATTTTAGGGTCAATGGTGAATGGTCAATGGTGAATGGTGAATGGTCAATGGTGACTGTTTTTGTGATTCGTTAATCGTAAACTGTAGTTCTAAAGTTCAAAATTTTTTTTACCATTCATAACTAAAGAAGTCCATTTTGTCAATTGTTATTTTCTATTAAATTGCTATATTTTTTTCTCATTCACCATTCACCATTCACCATTCACCATTCACTACTCACCATTCACTATTCACTATTTACTATTCACCATTCACCATTCACCATTCACTATTCACTATTCACCATTCACCATTCACCATTCACTCTTTCATTCCGTGCGCTGCTTCTTTAACAAGTGTAAGGGCCTTCTCTGTGGCTATTCTGAGTCCTTCATAGTCCTTGTTCTCCACCAGCTCACGCGAAATGAGTTTGCTTCCCATACCCACCCCCGATACTCCGGCCCTAAACCAGGACTTCAGATTGGACGCTTCTGCTTCCACACCACCGGTAGGCATAAATTTCATCCCCGGGAAAAGATCTTTGACCGCATTGATAAAAGCTGGTCCTAAAATATTTCCCGGAAAGATCTTGACCAATCCTGCGCCTGCATTTTCTGCTGCAGCAATTTCTGTTGGTGTCATGCATCCCGGAATCCAAAGCAGTTCGGCTTCTTCTGCCTGCCCGCCTACTTCTTCACTCATGGAAGGACAAACAATGAAATCAGCTCCTGCTTCAATATATTTTTTTGCCTGCTTTTTTGTTTTGATGGTGCCGATGCCCAGCCTCATTCCGGGAAGATTCCGGTCCACTGTTTTTCTCAGTGCTTTGAAATTGTCGAGCGCATAGTCTCCCCTGTTGGTATATTCAATCACCCTGATGCCTGCTTCATACAATGTTTCCAGAATGGCTGCACTCACTTCGGCGCTTTCATGATAATAAAGCGGCAATAATTTCTGTTCGAGCAAAGCCTGAAATGCTTGTTCTTTTTTACGCATAGTGTAGATGGCCTTTCATGATTTCTTCCGCTGATGCCGTTGTTGCATCTCCTTTGATGAATAATTTATTGAATGCCGCTGCTGCTGAAAACCTGATGATCTCCTGGGGCGACAACTGGCGGTTATAACCATAGATCAATCCTGCCATGAAGGTATCACCACTTCCCACCCTGTCTACCACCTTGTCGGTAAAAAATTCATCCGACACCGATTGTCCAAATTCCGTGTCCAGACAGGCGTAATAGCGAATGCCTCCGCCTTCTTCAAACCTGAAGGTATTGGCAACGGCATTTACTTTTGGAAAAAGCCTGATGATTTTTTCAGAACTTCTCCGGGCGTGCTCGAGATAAGCAGTCCTACTTTTTTTATCATGGATGTCTGCATCTACGCCTATTCCCAATAATGCATCTTTTGACCAGATGTTTCCCATCACCACATTACAAAATGGAAGGATCTTGTTCATGATCACGGATGGTTCCTTTCCATATTGCCAAAGTTTGGAACGGTAGTTAAGATCGATCGAGACGGTAAGGCCCCGGACTGATGCTGCTTCTGCGGCCTCAGCACAAACCATGGCCACTTCTTCATTCAAAGCCGGACTAATGGCGCTCAGATGCAGCCAGTGAATGCCTTCCAGCAAATTTTCCCAGTTGATCTGTCCTGGTTTTAAGTCCCAGAAAGATGAATGTGCGCGGTCATAGATCACACCGGCATGTTTGAGGTCAGCGCCCTGAGGAAGATAGTAAGTGCCGATTCGGCTACCGGAGAAGAGTATGCGCGAAGTGTCAATTCCTTTTAATTTTATGTCTTCCAAAATCTCACGCGACAAATAATGATCGGGCAGTGCGGTACAATAGGAAACAGGAATGCCCCATCTTGCCAATGCCGTTGCTGCATTCAGTTCAGCGCCACCCACAAATACCGGCATGGAATTCTGCCGGATCCATTCGCCATGGAGTTGGGGTGAGAGACGCAACAGGAGTTCCCCAAAACAAAGCACTTTATTCATATAGCCCTTGCAAGTTTTGAGGTTTCGCTGATCTCTTTCCAGTTAAAATAGTCACGCGCATTGTTGTAGCAAATATCCTGAATCACCTTTCCTGTCCACTGCAGATCATCGGGTAATTCTCCATTTTCGATCTCTTCACCAAAAAGATTGCACAGAATACGCCGGAAATATTCATGACGGGGATAAGAAAGAAAACTTCTCGAATCGGTGAGCATGCCTACAAAGCGGCTAAGCAATCCCATATTGGAAAGCGCGTTCATTTGTTTGATCATCCCATCTTTCTGATCAAGGAACCACCAGCTCGAGCCGTACTGGATCTTTCCAGCCACAGAACCGTCATTGAAATTGCCGGCCATCGTTGCTATCAGGTCATTGTCTGCCGGATTGAGATTGTACAAAATGGTTTTTGCAAGCTGGTTGCGACTGTCCAATCGATTGAGGAATTTTGCGAGTGCGCCTGCCTGTGAGAAATCGCCAATTGAATCCCAGCCTGTGTCTGGACCCAATTGTTGCATCATGCGGGAATTATTATTCCTCAAGGCACCGAGGTGATACTGTTGCACCCATCCTTTCTCCCAATCCCAAACCGAAAACATTTCCAGCATGGCCGATTTGAATTTGGATCTTTCCTCGCAGCAAAGTTCTTTTCCTGATCGAACGCGATTAAAAATATTTTCGATTTCAGCATCGGTGTAATCATCTGCATACACATGTTCCAAGCCATGATCTGAAACAGAACAATCCATGGAAGCAAAAAAATCGTGTCGGTTCTTCAGTGCATCCAGATAATCAGAATAGCTTCCAATGCTGGTATCACTTGCAGCTTCCAGCCTGGTCAAATACTGGTTGAAAGAGCCTGCGTCGTCAACGTTCATCGCCTTGTCGGGACGAAACGCAGGCAGGATGCTGATCTCAAATCCGTCGCTTTTTATTTTTTGGTGGTGCTCAAGTGAATCAACAGGATCATCTGTAGTGCACACTAGTTTTACATTCATTTTCCTGAGCAGGCTGCGAACCGAATACTCAGGCGTTTTGAGTTTTGCCGTGCACTCCTCGTAAATCTTGTCCGCCGTATTTCCGTTGAGAAGTTCATAAATTCCAAAATAGCGCTGGAGCTCGAGATGAGTCCAGTGAAACAAGGGATTGCGCAAGGTATAAGGAACCGTCTCTGCCCATTTTCTGAATTTTTCAATATCGGGTTTGTTTCCGGTACAATATGATTCAGGGATGCCATTCGTGCGCATGGCCCTCCACTTATAATGATCGCCATATAACCAGATCTGTGTAAGGTTTTCGAAATTGATGTCACCGGCGATCTGCTCGGGAGGAAGATGGCAGTGATAGTCGATGATGGGCATCTCCTTCGCGAACTGGTGATACAGTCTTTGCGAAGTTTTGTTTTGAAGTAAAAAGTTTTCGTCAAGAAATTTTTTCATTGGTTCAATTTGGTTGAGGCAGGCAAGCGGGATGCTTGCTCCGGAGTTATCGGCTTCCTGAAATTTACTCAGGATTTTTCCAAAAATCAATTTATTCAAGCAATGAGCTAGAGGCTTACTCCACGCTTCCAGGGAATAAAATCATCCTGGTTCAGTTGAACAGCCTTGGGCGTGACTTCGCCGCTGGCTGCACGAATACAATATTCCAGGATCTCCGCTCCCATTTCTTCAATGGATTTTTCTCCTTCTATGATCGGGCCGGTATCAATGTCGATGATGTCGTTCATTCTTCTGGCCAGCTTTGAATTGGTAGCTACCTTGATGGTGGGACAAACCGGGTTGCCCGTCGGCGTTCCGAGCCCGGTGGTAAAAAGAATGAGCGTAGCGCCGGAAGCGGCTTTGCCAGTTGTAGCTTCTACATCATTGCCAGGTGTGCACACCAGGTTCAGTCCGGGTTTTGTTGCGGGCTCCGTATAATCCAACACGTCCACCACGGGTGAAGTGCCTCCTTTTTTTGCAGCACCAGCGCTCTTAATAGCATCTGTGATCAATCCGTCCTTGATATTCCCCGGAGAAGGATTCATATGGAAGCCCGATCCTACACGTGTTACGATCTCTTCATAACTCTTCATGAGGTGGATGAATTTTTTTGCCGTGGGCTCATTCACGGAGCGGTCCACCAACTGTTGCTCCACACCACAGAGCTCGGGAAATTCGGCCAGCAAAACTTTTGCACCAAGGGCCACAAGTAAGTCCGAACAATATCCTACTGAAGGATTAGCAGAAATACCACTGAAGCCATCACTACCGCCGCACTTCACGCCCACGCACAATTGATCGAGCGTAGCAGGCTTGCGTTGGAGCTTGTTGATCTCAATAAGACCTTCAAATGTTTTTCTAATGGCTTCCGCAATCATTTGCTCTTCGCTTTGTGATTGCTGTTGTTCAAAAATATACAGTGGTTTGTCGAACTTCGGATTCCTTTGCTGAAGGTCCGCTTTGAAATCAGCAACCTGCAGGTTCTGACAACCCAGGCTCAGAATGGTCACTCCTGCCACATTGGGATGGTCGGCATAGGCCACCAAGAGTTTGCTCAAAATCGCCGCGTCCTGACGAATGCCACCGCATCCTCCCTGGTGATTGAGAAATTTAATGCCGTCTACGTTTTTAAATATTCTATTGTGATTTTGTGTTTCTGACCCAAGGTCAATGCCATTGACCTTCCCGCCTGTTTTGTAGGCTTCAACCAGGTGGTGTGTATATCGTTTGTACTTGTCCGTTACTGCATATCCCAGTTCATTCACCAGGGCTTCACGGATCACGTCCATATTTCTATTCTCACAAAAAACGGTGGGTATGAATAACCAGTAATTGGCTGTTCCCACGCGGCCATCGCTTCTGTGATATCCGTTGAATGTACGGCCCTTGAATCTGGAAACATCCGGAGGTGTCCATCTATAATTTGAACCGCGGTATTGATAAGGATCTGCTGCGTGCTTTACATTATCAGTCGTCATCAATGCACCAGCCGGAACAAAATATTGCGCCTTGCCTACAAGTACCCCGTACATCATCACTTCATCACCTGCATTCAGATCCTTTGCAAAAAATTTATGTTTGGCCGGAATATTATCAACGAGCTTGTAATTTTCACCCTGATAGGATATTTCTTCTCCCCGGCCTAAGTCCTGAAGCGCTACGATCACATTGTCATGACGATGTACCTTGAGCACTCTTTGTTTCATGCTGCGAAAATTTTTTTTGAACGAACCGTATCTATTGCCTCTCTCACACCAGTATTGAGCAGCAAATTTAGTTGATCTGTCACGGCTTGTTCAAAATGCGACAAAGAATGTATATCCTCTTCCCAAAAAGCATAATCGCGCAATACTTCCTGAACCAGTGCAGCCGTTGACAATCCCGTCCAGCGACGGAAGAACACCGGAGCCAGTTCATCCTGAATGAGATACTGCTGTCCATGAAGCTCTCCAAAATACTGGTTTCCTTTTTTGATCACCGGTTTCATAAACAATAAATAGGCAGCAAATCCCAACACAAATGCTTCCGGTGGTGTATCGTGCTCCTCGTAATGCTTTAGCAGCACAGGCAGGCAGCGCAGTTTCATTTTGGAACTATAATTCATGCTGATGCTGATCCACTGGTGACGGATATGCGGATTGCGAAAACGATCGAGCACTTTGCCGCCAAAGTCTTGAGCAGTAGCAAGCGGCATATCATAAGGAATGGACCTGGCAATCTCGTCCTGCATCAGCATGGTTATGAAATTGGAAACGGCTTCATCGTCCATAGCCTGCTTCACCGTATCGCAACCTGCAAGAAAAGCAAGGCCGCAACTGAGTGTATGGGTTCCATTTAGAAGTCGCAACTTCAGTTCACGGTAAATATCAATATTGGGCTCAATAATCAGTCCTTCATCAGCCCTGGCAAAACTCAAAATCTCTTTTACTTTCTCATCTCCCTCAATTGCCCAGAGTCTGTACACTTCGCACATGGTGAGAAGTCCATCGCAATATCCCAGTTCCTTTTCCAAATGAGCGAGGCTCTCTGCTTCCGGTTTACCGGGAACAATCCGGTCCACGAGGGAATTACAAAAATGATTGTGGTCTTCTACCCAGCTGATGAATTCATCTTCCAGTCCATTGAGGTGCGCAAGTTCCAACACGATGGACTCCAGTTTTTTTCCATTATCCGGAATCAGTTCTGTAGGAATAATGACCATGCCACTGTGTTCGCTTCCGCCAAATGCCCTGAAGCGTTCATATAAAAAAGCAAGAAGTTTTCCTGGAAAGGAAGTTGGCGGATGGCGGCGAATATCATCGTTCACCAGTTGGATACCGACTTCTGTGGTGTTGGAAATAATCACCTGCATATGACTGTCGTGCGCACATTCAAGGACTTGTTCCCATTCGTCATGAGCATGGAGCACCCGGCTGATGGAAGATTGAATGATGTTCTCTTCCACTTTCTTTCCATTTTCTATTCCTCGAACGCAAAGCGTGTATAATCCATCCTGTTTGGCAAAGGAAGAACTATCACCCTGTGCGGTTGATTTCACCACAACGATCCTTCCATTGAAAATTCCCAGACGGTTGGCCTTGTCAATAAAATAATCCGGAAGTCCGCGAAGAAGAACACCTGTGCCAAACTGCAATACTTTTTCAGGCAATTCGAACAGCGCTTCGTCGGGCACGATCACGTTGGCATTGGTGATGTTCTTTAGAGTGTAACGCGATAAGATCATAGCTATGCTTTAATTTTTTTCAGGGTTCCATGCGTCTCGAAACAACCAGGAAGCGGTTATGTCTTCCGGCTTCGGCGCAGGATTGGCAGTATCAAGGTTATTTTTGAACCAGGAAAAATCACCGCCTTCCTTGTGACAGTTATAATAATAAACTCTTCGCCCCCACTTCAACACGTTGCCGGGAACGAAATAGATATCTGTGTCCGCCATATGTTTTGAAAAGCGGCAATCCACTAAAAAGAATTGCGCTTCTCTGTGATATCTTCCGAGTTTGAATCCTTCATACCCATCGAAACTGCAATTCTTCAAAATAGTTTTGAAGTCAGGATTACCAGTACCATCGTGCCAGATACTTGCAGGACCAGTGTTGGCATAGAAGCGGCAGTTCTCTGCCCAGGCCCAACCTCTGGGACAATAAAAATCCACGCCACCTTCCATAAAACAGTCCTTGAAATAAAACATTCCATTCACCGTATTCCAGGGACTCACGGTATCTCCTGCATAAGCCCTGAAGTGACAGTTGATGGCTTTGAGTCGGGTAGTTCTCATTGTGCGAAGCGCCATTTGGTGTCCGCCGTTGGTGATTATTTTTTGGTGCGTAACAGTGTCTGCTGCGCAGGCAACGGTGCGCGGTTCGGGATGATTGAATCCGTAATCGTTTGCAATGGTCAAATTCTTTATCGTGATGTCATTGCCATTAAGATTCAGCGTTGCCACTCCCCAGTCGTCGGGATGATCGCAGCGCCATTCGTCACGCGCAATATCCTGGGTGATCACCGTCCTATCACGGTCCTCTCCTTCAAGCGTAATGTTATGCTTGGTGATGAAAATTTTTTCGTGATAAGTTCCTGGACGGATATGAATCATGCGTGGAGTGGCTGAAGAATCACTAAGGCTGTTGATGGCCTGCTGAATGGACACGAAATCACCATGACCATTGATATCTACGATAATATCTTTTTTCCCTTTACCCTGAGCAACACTGCAGGAATAAAGAACAACTCCTGCCATCAGCACGAGAAGCCGCAACCAGCTGGTATGATCCATCCATTTTTTCATCAGGGATTTTTCCTTTTCCATTCCGGGTATTCTTTTTCAATGAGCTCCCTGGGCCAGGTTCCATACCATCCATAGCCAGTCCGCCGTTCGTTTTCAATTTCCGCGACCGACCATTTTCTGATTCCATCACGGCCCGAAAAAAAAGGTTTGTTGGTTTCAATATCATAAAACCTCGCCCACACAGTAGAACCTGCCTGTGGTTTGAGAACCCTGTCCCTTCCATTGGGTTGAGTAGGATCCTGAATGTCCACATAGCTGTATCCTTCAATTCTTGATGTTTCAAACCATGCTACTGCACTATTGATCGACTGTTTTATTTTTTGGGAAGGGTGTTCAATCTTCATCAGGAATTCCACAATGCCTACCGACTCATCTCCACTTAAAGAAACCAGTTCAAAACTCCTGGCCTTTGCAGGCTGCAGGGTTTTTTTATCATACTGGGCACACCATACAGTTAGTTTTCCATGCACTTTCACCTGCGTGCGCAATATGCAATCAATACCTTTTTCTACTGCGCGCGCAACAGGCTGTTTTAGTGAAACCTCCACCACGTCAAATCCTTTGCTGCCATGCCAAACATCCCAAAGTACATTGAGTGCATTGATCATGGCATTGTCGTTGTAGGTGATCTCGCTTCGGTATAAACTGGTATCCGGATAAAACTGCGGGAAACCTCCATTGGCATATTGCATGTTCAGCAAATAACGAATGCCTTTTTCAGCAGCCTGCTTATAGGAAATATTTTTTGTCTGCCTGAATGCATTCACCAGGTAACGGATCTCTTTGGTGGTGGCATCATTGTCAATGGTGGCATCATTGCGGTTCTTGTCGTCGAGCAGCCCGGCTTTTTCTGCAGGAGAAAGCGAACGGGAATAATCTATTTTCTGTTCGCCGATATGTTTGGGCCAACCCCCAACACTGCGCTGGTACAAAAGCATATTATCGGCCTGAAGGTCTTGAGCAACCGATGACGTCCCGATCAGGAGCATGAAGAAGAATGGTATTAAAGAAAAATTCTTTCGCATTATTTTTTTCTGGACTGGTTCACCAGCCATTTTACCAGGTCCACACCTGCTTTGTAATTTTCATATTCCATGGGAAGCTTTCTTCCATCCACATATTCATTATAGAGCCAGGGATCGCCAATCGCAAACACAGTTCCCTTTCCGTAGTGAGCTATTGCAATTATGTTCCTGTCATTTTTTGTCAGTACAGTTTTCGCCGGAGATTTCACTTGCAGGGTAGACAATTCCTTGATGTAAATTTTCTTTACGTCGGGAAAGATGGCGTGACCTGCAGGGATCACGATGGCACCCTGTTCGTACTGGTTTCCGATGACCTGGTTGAAATTGTCTTCGTTGAACACCACACCGAATTTTGAAGAAAGAACATTGAGGCTTTTCAGATTGGCATTGATCGAATCATTTCCCATCAGCACCAATACTCCCCCTGCCTTCACCCAGGAGGCAATGGCATTGGCGCTGGCCGGGTCCATAAAATTGGGCTTGTCAGTTTCCTTGTCTGTGTCGGGGTCTACGATAATATAGATGTCAGTTCCTTTCAGGTTTTGTTCTGTTGGTGCAAGTTCCAGGGATTTCGTTTGTACACCATAGTTATGAAAGATCTCGCCCAGCATGGAAAATCCGCTGTTGGCTTTGTCATTCCAGGTATAGTGGTAACGAATGTTGGTGCCCGTAGCATCTTTCTTCCATTCATTATTAAAATAAGTATCGAGCAATACGGTCTTGCCCTTTCCATAGTTTTCCGTTTGGATCAATTCCATTTCATTAGCGGCATTGATAAAGGCTCCCATCCCTTTTGGATCGTTCATCACCACGGGCTCACTCATATAATAAGCAAAGCTGCCATCGCGGTAAGGATTACCTCCAAGTCCTGATACACTCACTGTTCCATATAAATTCGTCTGCCCGTTTTCCAATTTGATGAACCTATGAACAATTCCCTCGTATGCTCTTAGTGCGTTGTGCAAATAGGAAGCAGGAAGATAGCCCTTACGAACGCCCTTAGCCAAAGTGTACACCAGCATGCTCGAAGCAGATGCCTCCAGGTAATTTTTTTGTTCCTTGCTTTTATCGGGAACGTCATACCACAATCCTGATGCAGGATCCTGCACCTGAGTAATCGCTTTTGCAAAGCGCTTGAGAATAGAAATAATGGAATCCCTTCCTGAATTTTTTAGGGGATAAAAATCCAGCACGTCAACCATAGCCATTCCATACCAGCCCAGGGCACGTCCCCAAATATTTGGAGAGAGCCCGCTATTTTTGTCCGCCCACTGCTGTTGTTTCGATTCATCCCAACCATGATAATACAAACCTGATTTAGGGTCTCGTGCATGATGGTCTATCAGCTCAAACTGTTTCGTAATATCATCGAAGGCTGTGTCTTCATGAAAATCGCTGGCATATTGGGCATAAAAAGGTGCAGCCATGTAGAGTCCATCGAGCCACATCTGATTGGGATAAACTTTCTTGTGCCAGAATCCACCTTGCGAATTGCGGGGATGTGTTTTGAGTTGATTGCGCAGCAGGTCCGCTGCTTTTTTATATTTCTCCTTACCGGTTACTTCATAAATCAGCAGGATCAATTTCCCGTTGTTGATGTTATCGAGTGTGTATTCTTCGGGACGATAGCCCCTGATACTGCCGTCATCTTTTACATAGAAGTCCATCGACTTCTGAATATAGTTGAACCATTTTCCATCGCCCGTGCGGTTCCATAGTCCTTCGATGCCTTTGAGTACAACGCCCTGGTCATAACTCCATTTCGCAGGCTGGCCCTGTTTTAGAGAAAAAGAATCTGGCCACAGCTTCATTGCAGTCTGTGCCATTTCCGTAGCATAGGACGAGGCAGGTTTATCATCTTTCTGCGCAAATCCAGAAAGCATGAGAACCATCCATCCCAGTATCATTCCAATTTTTTTCATTCTATTCTTATTTCTCAACAAACCTTATTTAAAATTCTCTCACCCGCCCCCGCTGTCCAAAACCTATCAACTAATGATCCATGAACATCTTACATATCTCTCTTTCTCTTCCACCAACTACCAACTATCAACTACCAACATTCACTTTATGCTCACCGCATCTTCTTTCGCTCCATAACCATATTCCACTTTTTTCTTTGCCTTCATCGTATCGGTCTGGGTCAGGTAAATGGACTTGCTTTTTTCACCGGTTACATTCAACAACATATCCGCATTGTCATAACTGATCTTATCGAGTAAAATATTCTGACTGTTGTTGATATTGATTAAAGGGTTGGTGTTTTTGGTGATCAGTCGCACATTTTTCAAACTGATATTGCTGGCTTCCGTCATGTCCAGTCCTTCTTTGGCCTGGATGATCAGGTTTTCCATTACCAGTTTTTGAACATTCATTTCAGGAAGTCCGCGGATGAAAATAGCTTTCGATGCGCCATTGCACACAATGTTGCGGATGTAGAAATCGCGGAATTGTGGTGTCGCTTCCGTTACAGGAAACGTTTGCACTTTAGTCGGTTCTCTTTTTTCTCCGGCCAGCGGCACAGGATCCTGTGCTGCATAATACATATCGAAGAGGATGGCTTCACCGGCAATGTCCTTCATATTGATATCGCTTACGAAAATATTTTCTACAACACCACCCCTACCTCTGGTTGTTTTGAATCGAAGTCCTACATCGGTGCCGATAAAGTTGCAATGGTCTACGTACAGATTTCTGGCCCCTCCGCTCATTTCACTGCCAATTACAAATCCACCATGCGCATGATACACCGTACAGTTGCGGACCATCATATTCTCTGTAGGCATTCCTCTTTTTCTGCCGGCTTCATCCCGGCCCGATTTGATACAGATGCCATCATCACCCACATCAAAGCTGCTGTTTTCGATCAGCACATTTTTGCAGCTCTCTACATCAATACCATCTCCATTCTGTGCATACCATGGATTTTTTGCATAGACATTCCTAACGGTCAGGTCTTCGCACATCAGGGGATGCAGGCACCAGGCTGGTGAATTTTGAAAGGTCACACCTTCGAGCAATACTTTTTTGCAGGAAGTAAAAACCAAAAGATTGGGCCGAAGAAAATCCTTTACACTATCATAAAAAGCAGGAGTCTTTGAAGGAATGATCTCACCTGGATTTTTGAGACGC
Source organism: Flavisolibacter sp. (assembly GCA_045805145.1). Taxonomy (GTDB): domain Bacteria; phylum Bacteroidota; class Bacteroidia; order Chitinophagales; family Chitinophagaceae; genus Flavisolibacter. The sequence continues at coordinate 72,247 of JBJMLU010000018.1, forward strand.
GATCCCATCACAGATTTTTCTGAGGGATACCAGGTTTTCTTGTCTTCACTGACAACACCACCGGAAGAAACCAAATTTTTCCATTGGGTTTCGGTGAGCTTGTCTTTTTTCACCATTCTCCAGGCATCACCGTTGCCGTCGATGATACCAAAGCCTGTGATGGCAATATTGTCGGCACCAGTAGCAGATAATGGTGATTGATTGCGCATTTGAGCAATACCCTCCCAGTTTCCGGCTACGAGTTTGTACTGACTGAAGTCGTTTGTAAACTGGAGGATGGCATTGTGTTGCAAGTGAAGGTTCACATTGCTTTTCAACTCGAGGGGACCGGTGATCCAGAGTCCTGCAGGGACAACCACCACACCACCGCCTTTTCTGCTGCACTGGTTGATGGCCTCATTGATGCTGGAAGTATTCAGGCTGATGCCGTCCGGCTTTGCCCCGAACTGTGTGATCAGGAAAGAATCCTTTTTAAAAACCGGAAGCTTCACCTGTGGAAGCCGCGCTTCCTGCGACAAGGCAGGGAGAGAAGAGAGAACTACCCAAAAAATGGAAAGAAAATTTTTTATGTTCATACAGCCTCATTAGCGTTGAGAATAAAAGGCCACACAGGTCGATACTGTATAGCCGTTCTTAAACGATTGCTTATTGCTATTATGAGAAAATTGACCGGTAATGAATAACAAGTCTAATCAGATATTCATTGACAGCAAGGGGATTTGGAGTCTTTTTTTACGCAATCGTTACCGAAAACGTTGCCGGGGAAGAGCTCACGGGAAAACCTGTAAATATGGGGCTGTACAGAGGGAGTCAGAAAAGGTCCCGACAAAAATTGTGTACGAGACAATCACAATCAAGAACCTGAAATCAGGGATTATAAGCCCTGGTAACCGCCACCATTATCATCGAAAGAATATCTACGGGTATGTTTTGGATCCTGGTCGTTCAAAAAATAAGAAACAGCGGGATCAGTTTCAAAGCGTTTTTTGGAATTTGATTTGGAACGGGAAGGTTTTTCCATCGTTTCGGCAAGACTGTCTGTTGCAGTGTTCCCCAGTAGATTTTTGTTTTCTTTCATTTTTTTGAATTAAAAGGTTAAAACGTTTCAGAGGGAATTTTGTAGACGTGCTGTTGTGGAAGAATGGTCTGTGGTATAATATGTCCTGAGTTCCAAATCCGACGCGAAAATAGAAAGGTCTTCTGCGAAAGGAAAGCCAATTATCCGTACTTATTACAATGCCAAACCGGGCTCTTGATAACTAAAACCCTTGCCAGTCCTGCATTTCAAGGGCCGCAAATACGATCCTCAAAAAAAATACAACTGGAGAATTTTAATTTTTTTTAAGAAAAAAATCAGAAAGCTGATGGCTAATGGCTGATAGCTGTTGGCTAATAGCTATTAGCTAGCAGCCATTAGCTTCCTCTTTAACATTTCTATCGCAATTCGGTTTTATGTTCAGGCGTTATAGATACAGCTGCAAATAAGCTGAGAGTTATTTGAACCGTATCGGATGAAGTTGATTTCAATCGCGCCGAATTTTTGATGGCATTTGGACAATAAGTCATGAACAGATGTGAAATATCAGTGAGGCTTTGTTCATTTGCCGGGCTAATTTGATTCCTAAAAAACCGGATCATACAAAACGCCCGGACTGGCGATCCAATCATCTGCCAGCCGGGTGTTTTTAAAGCTGTTGGCTAATGGCCATTAGCTGTTAGCCATTTCTTATAACTACTAACTATCTTCTGCCAACAGCTAACAGCTATAAGCTTTTCTCCATATCAATGACTTCTCTTTTTTCATTGCTCCTTTTCGCTGCTTCAATGATGCGGATCACATCGAGACCTTGTTCAGCAGCAACCACAACAGGCTCGTGCAGCCGGATAGAACGGTAGATGCCTTCGTAGTAATCACCATAGTTGCCTCTCAAAGAAGGAATGTATTCTCTGATTTCTTTTCCATTTTTTTCTGCATGCAGCAATCCTTTCTCCGATTCGGGTTCCTTCCCCCAGTCTGATCCGCCGGGTACTGCACCTTTCATCAATTCTGCTTCCTGTATATCAGTCTTTGCTTTGATAAAGGAACCTTTTGTTCCATGAAAAATATAAGAAGGCAAAGGCTCGCGCACCACATAGCTGGAATGCACCCGCACCCTGAGCTGCGGATAATAAAAAAGCAATTCAAAATAATCATCTACCTGCGAGCCGGGACGTAATATCTGGATATCAGCAAAAATAGAATCCGGCATTCCGAATAACTGAAGCGCCTGGTCAATCAAATGCGAACCAAGGTCATACAAAACTCCTGTGCCAGGACCCGGAGTTTCCTTGTGCACTTTGGGACTGAGGTCTTCTTTATACCTGTCGAAATGCAATTCCGCTTCCACAATGCGACCTAAAATTCCACTTTCCACTACCTGCTTCACCGTGCGGTAATCACTATCAAAGCGACGGTTTTGATATACGGAAAGAAGTTTCCCTTTCTTTTTGGCAATCGCAATCAACTCCTGTCCCTCTTTCACAGTTGATGTAAAAGGTTTTTCTACCACCACATGTTTACCTGCCTCAAGAGATTTTTTTACGTATTCAAAATGCGAATAGTTGGGTGTGTTCACGATGACCAGTTCAATGGTATCGTCACTCAAAAGATCTTCCAGTTTGCGATAAGTTTTTACTCCCGGATATTTCTGCTCCGCCAAATTTTTGCTTCTTTCCCAAACTGCCGAAAATTGAAAACGTGAATCAACAGCAAGGAAAGGCGCATGAAATACCTGACCCGACATGCCGAAGGAGAGTATGGCTGTTTGTATTGGAGATGGAGTCATGATGATGAAGTTAGTAAGAAGTTGATAGTTGGTAGTTGGTAGAAGGGAAAGAGAGGGATTAACCGCAGAGAAAGCAGAGCGTGGCGCGAGGGTTTAAAGAAGACGAATTTACCGCCATTATTTACGGGTAGAGTCCTTCATGATGTGTAACAGTCCCTAATTTCAGAGAACAAATCGAGTCATTCACTCTCTGCGAAAACGCTCTGCGTTCTCCGGCTCTCTGCGGTTAATCTTTAACCGTGTCAAACCGGAACCAGTCTGCATCCATCCAGCCCGAGTCGTTGGTATTGGTGTCGCGAGAGCAGTACACACCAATCTTTGCGCCTATCCATCGCCCGGTTTCGGCAGTGAATTGTTCGGGAAGGGGAATAAAATTTTTCCCATCAAAACTATAGCTGAAGGAACATAGGGCACCCTTGCCAATGGTTGCTCTCAGGTACATCCATTCCTGGTTGATCCGGGTCAGCACGGAATCTTTTTCTTTCTTTCCAAGATCAGCATCCATGCACCGGCAATACTCCAGGTAATTACCATCGCCTCTACTCCGAATTACAAGACCTGCATAGCTAAATCCCATCACAATCAATCCTGCTCTTTCGTTTTGCAATTTTGGATTGGGATGAAATCCAACACGGGTAGTTACCATAAATTCTTCGGCCGGGAATTTCTGAAGCAAAACATTTGGCGCTTCCCAAAGATTGCGTGCACTATCCGGAAGAAGCACTGAATACAATCGCAGTATTCCTTTTGATGGATCCATAAAATACCAAGCGGATTGCGGATTGGCCATCCACTGCCATTGGAGTCCTAATTTGTTTTCATTAAATTCATCATTGTCCTGGGGAGTTTGCAGAAAAGATTTGTTGCCGGTATCGGGCTTCCTGAATTTCAACACGGGCTCGCCCTTTCCATCGCCATCTGCATCCATTCCAATCACAGGCCAATCGTTGATCCACTTCATAGGTTGCAAATGCACCACCCTTCCATACGCTCCTCTGTCCTGGAAATGCAAAAACCAGTCTTCACCTGTTTGTGTGTTCACCCAGGCTCCCTGGTGAGGGCCATTTGTGGGAGAACTGCCCTGATCCATCACAACTTTTCGCTCGTAAGGACCGTAAATATTTTTTGAACGCAACACGAGCTGCCAACCGGTAGGCACACCACCCGCGGGCGCGAAAATATAATACCATCCATGACGCTTGTAGATTTTCGGACCTTCAATGGTTGGATCAGTCTCATGCCCGTCATAGATCAATACTCCATTGTCCAAAGCCTTTGTCCCTTCGCTATTCAGTTTCCTGATGGCAAGAATGGATTTTATTCCTGCCCTGCTTCCGGCAAATGCATGTACCAGATAAACCTGCCCATCATCATCCCAAAGCGGACAGGGATCAATCAGTCCCTTTCCTTCGAGCACCAATATGGGCTGCGACCAGGGACCAGCAGGGTTCTTTGATTTCACTAAATAAATTCCGAAATCAGGATCAGGATAGTAGATAAAAAATTCGCCCTTATGATATCGAATCGAGGGCGCCCAAACTCCCGCTCCGTGACGTGGAAGAGAATAATAATCGAAGGGTGGTTGACGCTGAAGTGCATGCCCGATAATTGTCCAGTTTACAAGGTCCGTCGAATGCAAAATGGGGAGACCAGGAATGTCCTCAAAACTCGAAGAGACCAGATAAAAATCATTGCCTACCCTGATGGCATCCGGATCTGAATAGTCGGCATTTAAAACCGGATTGGTATAAGTTCCATCGTTATTATCTGCAACCCAAACCTTTGAAACAAAATTCTTGTCGCTTCCATTTTGGGCCTGCACCATGATCAGCCCAAAACAAAAAAGCAAGCCAAGAAATAATTTTTGGTCCGTCCTGTTCTTGTTGCAGCCCATCTTAGATTCAGATTAATATTTTATAAATCATGACTAAATATTTCTTATTTTCTATCCTTCGCTCACAGCAATCTTTCTCTTTCTCTTCCTCTCATTCACTGTATCAGTTTTTTTTCCATCGCTTTTAAATTTATCAGGTCAACAACATCATATTTACGGAGCACCCCGGACAGAACATCTCCATAGGTATTTTTTAATTCCGGATGTTGCAGCATGTCCTGCCAGGATGGAACAGGAGAAAGATTGAAATATGAGATTCCTTCCAGCAATGCTACCGCATGAAGTGTGGGAAGAGCGGCCCGCCCTGTTGCCCTGATTTCGATGAACAGGTTTTTCAGGTGGCTGTCTTTCCCGATGAATTGCAGAAGGCTCCGGATATCCTCTACTCTTTGCGTGAGAAGCGGATAGCCCACGTGAAGCGATAGCATGGCATTCCGGTATTCTTTATTGTAATATTTCGGATCGTTCTCTTCGGGTCTGTCTTCAGTCTCGCCCATTCCTCTGAGGTCGGCCAGTATTAGTGCGGTATGATGGTGCGCCGCATTGATTAAAGCCATGGTGTCGGCCAACTGGTTTTTTCCTGCATCATTGAGACAAATCATTACTTCATGTACTGAATCAGGATAAACAACCAGCAGTGGAAGCGGCGGTTCGTCTTTCTTTCGCAGGATGATCTTATGGCAGACCAAATTATTCCTGGATACTTCTCCCACTTCCGAGATATTTATTTCTTCTGGTTTTTCTTTGAGCCCTATGTTCTGCCTGATCTTTTGAATAAGCTCCTGTGCTGGTCCACTCAGAAATTTTTTTCTCTCACCCGCTAATGAATTATAGAGATTCAAATTTCTCTGAGTGATGGATACTTCATTTGTAAAAGAGGTAGCTACCTGTCCGGTTGTTGTCACCATTAGCTCCTTCGCAGTCAACACCGGAAGATCGAGTTCTTTTTTATAACTGGAATCATGATACAACCATTTTCGAAACCAGGAAACAGCGGCCGCTCTTTTAGGAAAGGAAATTCCATGTCCATCATCATAGCTAAAGAGCTGAATCTTTTCGGGATGGCCCAGCGATTGATACACGCGCTTCATTTCCTGATATGCCTGCACAGTGCCCGTGTAATCAATGAAATCATATCGGCCTGCAAGCACCAATACAGGTTTGGGTGCTGAAGCCAGGAGAAAATCATTCATCTCCAAAAGAGAACTTCCTTCCCCGGGCATTTGAGAACAACCATCTGATGGACCCGTTAATTCCAACGCTCTTTCCCTGCTCATTAAAAAACTACAGGGAACAAAAACCTTGACCCTTGTTTCGTACCCGGCAAAATAAATCGTTTGCATACCTCCTCCCGAATTGCCCACACAACCAATCTTTGAAGTGTCCACTTCTTTACGTTTGCAGAGATAATCGAGACCACGCACATTGTCCCACAATTCATCTGAGGGTGTTGATCCTCCAAAAAGATTGGAACCTGCATTGAGCAAGGTATGTTCGGTGGTGCCTCCTCTGGTCAGGGGCTTTCCATTTTCATCTGTTAGCTGATAGCGTTCGCTTTGAGAAATGGGATCAATAACAAGAACCACAAAATTATTTCTGGCAAAAAGAATGGCGGTTCTCTGGTACGACTCTGTTGCTTTGGACTGGTCTTCATGTCCGCAGAAAAATAGAGCAGCTGCAAACGTACCTTTGCCATCCGGAAGATAAAGGCTGGCTGTTACATGGTGTCCGGGAAAACTTTCATAAAGAATTTTTTCAACCGAATAACCATTACCCTCAATGCGTCCTGTTACTTGTGCATGCAGATCTGACTTCGGGGGAAATGCTCCAAACAACAGGCTGCATTTTTTCCGTACCGATTGAATATAGGCTAGTGTTTCTTTTTTTGAGCCTAGGGCCTTTTGAAGAATTATTCTTCTTTGTTCGTATTGCGCATGCATTTTCTGCACGAGGTAGGTATTTAGGGTTACATCAGTTTTCCAATCCAGAACATTAAAAATTTTCTGGGACTGGACAAAGGTTGATAGTACTGTGGTGATTGCGAGCAGAAATATTTTTAGAAAAATCTTTTTCATTTCAGGGGATTCCAGTTGCCGAAAATATTTTTCAGGTTGTACTCTTTCACTTCCCCGGCATTCAATTGATGCGACCAGCTAACCCGTGCCGGAGGGTTTGCGCCGGGGCCATAATTCTCATACTCCGCATAGCGCGTTGTTTTGTAATTCTCCGTATTGTTCCAGTTGGCCCATCCCTGCGCAATGACATGTGGTCCAATGTAACAATGGATATAAGTAACGCTTGCATAAGGCCTCCATGGTCTTCCCAGGGAAACTTTGTTCAGGGAAGTATCTGCTGTGAGCACGCAATCATAAAAAACATAACCATGTGCCGTTTCCTTTGGAGTGGATGCAGCCGTAATGTGCGAATTTTTTTTGCTGTGGATGTGACACTGTTCAAACCAGGCCGTAGAAGGTCCGAATATAAAATCGGTGGTGCCTTCAATATAACAATGTTCAAAATACTGCCTGGTGTTGGCCCTGCTGGGAAAAAGCACATCCTGGTTTCCCAAAAAACGGCAGTTGCGGAACCGTGCCCGGTCGCCATAGATTTGAACAGCTACTGCCTGCCCTGCACTGAAGCCAGCATCATTTTGAAAACTGATGTTCTCCCCTGTAAAATCATCCGCCTTCAGCAAAAAACTTTGGGAAGTGTATGTGTTGATGGTATCGCCTAGCGGTGAAATTTTTCCGGTGTGGTCGTCATAACTGAGAACAGTTGCAAAGCGATCTTCTCCCACCAGGGTTACAAAATTCTTTGATGAATCGATGTGCAATTTTTCATGATAGATCCCTTTTTTTACGAAGATGACAACCGGTTTTTTATTGTTCAATGGTACGGCATTGAAGGCTGACTGGATGGTGCTATAATTTCCACTTCCATCCTTTGCCACCACGATTCTTTTTTCCTGAGCCGGGAGTTGAGCTGAAATAAAAAGGATCAGGAGAAAAGAGATTGTTCTTTTCATTTGACAGCAGGTTTTGTCTGTGGAAGAAACCCTTTCTCGATCATCCATTGCACCAGAAGCTCGGGCCATAGCGCGGTGGATCCCGGATTATCCGAGAGTTTGATATTGTGTCCTCCCTGAGGGAAAACATGAATGCTTGCCGGAACTTTTTTTTCAATCAATGCATTATAAAACAGAAGGCTGTTCTTCACGTTCACCGTACTGTCGTTTTGTGCATGGATCATGAAAGTTGGAGGCGTAGACGAGGACACCTGGAGCTCATTGGAATATTTTTCAATCATGGTCCTGCTGGTATCAGCGCCCAGAAAATATTTCTTGCTTCCCGGATGTGAAAAAGGCCCCATGGAAATCACTGGTGAAATCAGGATCATGAAGTTGGCCCTGTAATCGAATGCAGCTGCGGCATCTTTGATGGAAGATACATCCTCGAAATGAGTGCCGAGCATGCTCGCCACGTGTCCACCTGCACTCACTCCCAGCACACCAATTTTATCTGGGACAAGATTCCATTGAGTTGCATGCATACGAATGAGTCGCACAGCTCTTTGTGCGTCCTGCAGTGGCGCCAGTTCCTTTTGTATGAGGTCCTTCTGATGTGGTAGTCGATAAATCAACACAAAAGCATTGATGCCAAGAACATTGAACCATTTAGCCAGTTGAAATCCATTATAGATATAGGACAGTCGCTCGTAACCACCACCGGGACAAATCAGAACAGACGTACCCTTGTTCTCCGCCTGCGGAACAAGGAAACTATAGAAACCCGGTGTTCCCACTCTCCAGATCCTTTCATTGAACAAGCTATCGGTTACTGTATTGCCATTGAAGTTGGGCTTTTTGCCTTCAGGCCAAAGTGGAATAAAATCCTGCGAAAAACCTGTAATCCGTATGCTTAGAACAAGGAAAAAAATAAAAGACTGAATGAGATATTTTTTCTGATTTCCTGACATAAATTATTTGATTGTTGGATCCCAGGATCCTTGTCGTTCAAAAATATGTTCCAGTGTAAATTTTTTCAGGTCTTTTTCTTTTAACTGGTGCGACCATTTTACTCTTTGCATTGAATAACCACCAACACCAGTGCTTTTGTATTCCGCATAAAAACTCGTCGCTTCATTTTCCGGATTCCGCCAGTTATCCCATCCTTCTTTCACAATATGCGCTCCCATCTCACAACGTATGTACACGGTCTTTGCATAAGGACGCCAGGGTCTGCCCAGGTAAACTTTTTTTGCCGCAGTATCTGAAATGAGTTTGCAGTCGAAAAAAACAAATCCATATTCCTGTCCTGGCCTCGTGGATGCTGCAGTGATATATGAATTTACCAGGCTTTTAATAGTGCAGTGGTCGAATACAGCCACAGCTTCTCCAAAAATAAAATCTGTAGTGCCCTCGATAAAACAATCCCGATAGTATTGGCGGCTTCCCTGGGTTGCGGTGTACAGGCTATCCTGGTTCCCAAGTATCCTGCAGTTCCTGAACTGACAGCGATCACCTTCCACATGAAGCGCAACTGCCTGTCCTACCCTGCCCGCAGTGTTCTGTATGGTAATATTCTCTGCGCTAAAATCATTTCCTTCTACCAGGACTGTGTAAGAATTATAGGTGGTGAACTTGTCTTTTCCCAGCGCATCCCGCCCGTTGGGAAAGGGCTTGCCCGAATAATCATTATTTGAAATTATTGTGCTGTCGCGGTTTTCGCCGACCAGAGAAATATTTGTTTTCCATGAAGGGATAACCAGTTTCTCATGATAAATACCATTTTTTATTTTGATCGTTACCTGAACCTGGGAAAGATCGCGCACTGCATTGACGGCCTCCTGGATGGTTTTAAAATCGCCGGTTCCATCCTGTGCTACCGTAAAAGAAGAAGGATAGGGCTGGGAAAAAGCCCTGAGCGCTGGAGCCAGCGCAATGAGGATAAAAAAAAATTGCAGGTGGCGCCTGAAATGATCCAATTTCATCGGCTATTTTTTTATCGGTTGCACGATTCTGTCTGTCAACCCAAGATGCAATTCCTGGATTCCCGACAACACCAGTTCAGCAATTCTTCTTGCACCGTACTCATTAAAATGTGTATTGTCTTTTTGACCATCAGGATAATGCGGGTTTTCACCAGGTGTCAGTTGCATAAAGAGCAAAGGAGTTTTGTCAGAACCCAGTTGCTGATAAAGATCCAGGCTTTTTTTATCCAGGTCGATCAGTGCGGTGCCTGTTTCACTGGCTACTGCTTTCATGGCCCCGCTGTATTCGGAATGTGTTTCCTCTGCTTTCCCGTCTTTGTCAAAATGCATGCGGCTTACAGGTGTGATCAATACGGGAATGGCTTTTTTATTCCTTGTTTCTACAATAAATTTTTTCAGGTTGCTTTTAAAATCAGGAACCGGCGTGTAGCGGTCGCGGTACTTTTCTTCCTTTGCTTCATCATTGTGACCAAACTGGATGAAGACATAATCTCCTTCCTGAAGGCTGTCTGCAATGGGTTGCCATCGGTTCTCGCTCAGAAAAGTTCTGGTACTTCTTCCTCCCCTGGCCCGGTTGTCGATGGTTACGGTAGAATCAAAAAAATGAACGAACGGCATTCCCCAGCCTGTGATTGGAGCACGCTCCGGTTCATAAGTGCACATCGTCGAATCGCCGATCAGGTAGATCCTGATCTTTTTTTTGGGAGGCAGACAAAAAGATGCAAGGGTCAACAAAAGAAACAAGGCCGATTTAATTTTCAGTTGCCGCATGTTTATTTTTTCGTGAGTGGTTGAAAGATGTGGGACGCAAGAGGGATATTGAGTTTCCGGATATCTGACAGAACAATTTCTGCCATTTTGCGCGCTCCCAGTTCACTGAAATGTGTATCATCCTGCCTTCCATCCGGATAATTTGGATGCTCGCCCGCAGAAAGATAATTATACAACAATTTAGATGACTCGGGTCCCAGCTGCTGCAATAATTCCTGGCTTTCCAGGTCGAGGTCAATGAGTGGCACATCATTTTGTTTTGCCACATTGCGAACAAGCTGTGAATACACATCATGAGTTCCCTGCACATGGCCTGATGCATCGTATTTTCTTCGGGCAACAGGCGTGATTAGAATGGGAATGGCTTTTTTATTTCTGGCTTCACGGATGTAACGGGCAAGGTTATCCGAAAATTCCTGTTCTGTTGTATAACTGGCTTTTGTTTTTACTTCATCATTGTGTCCAAACTGGATCAATACATAGTCGCCTTCATTCATGGCGTCAACCACCGGCTGCCAGAGGCCTTCTGCAATAAATGTTTTGGTGCTACGTCCATTTTTTGCCCTGTTGTCCACGGTGATCGTGGAATCAAAAAAATAATGGAAGGGCATTCCCCAGCCGGTTTCCGGATATGCTTTGATTTCCTTGTCGGCCATGGTGGAATCTCCAATGAGCCAGACCCTGGTTCTTTTTTGAGGCGGAAGGGTAAAGGCCAAAAGAAAGAGTGCAAGAGAGAGAAGTTTTTTCATACTGCTATTTAATGCTGTTGATATACATTTCGATATTGGTATAAAAAGAATGCAGCTTTATTTGTGAGGCATCGGATGCATCATTCGGATTCAATCCATTGCTTTTCTCCCAACTGTCAGGCATGCCATCTCCATCCGAATCTGCCAGAGCTGTTTTTGTTTTTAGTGTGGGCCAGGCAGTCAAGGTTTGTTCGTATTCTGTTCCGTGTGGGTATCCTCCCTGAACATCGATCAATCTTCCCGTTCTGTTCTTTACATCATTTACAATCCTTTGATCAAGCGTATCTCTCTGATAACTGGCACCTGCCTGTTGCAGCACGAGTTCGTAAGCTTTGGTGGCTGGTTGAGTGGCTACCGGTTCGGCATCAAAGGCCCGGTCCATTTTAGATTGAGGAATATCCGCTTCTGTTCCTTCATTCATCGTTACGCCTTTCCAGTTGTCTTTCGTTACATCCGGATCTCCATCAATATAATTTCCATCCACAAAAAATTTCCCATAAGAAAGCTTTGGAAGTTTTTTATAAGGGTTCACTACACGCGAACGGGCATTGGCATGGGTGGAAGGACCATATTTATAATAGTTGTTCACGATATTATAGTTTCCTCCTTCGCCCGCATACACATTGTTAGCAAGCCAATCGTAGATCACATTGTTTCGGAAGTCAACAAATTCTTCCGGAATATTTCTTTCTCCATCAAAACGTGGCGTACGGTTGGCGCAATGGGCAAACAGGTTGTGGTGTGCCGAGGTTCGACGGCCGCCCCAGATAGCGCCAAATCCGTGATGCTCATAGTCCTTATCGCCTGCTTCAAAATGGTAGGAATAATTCAGGGGTTCTGAAATCAGATTCCATTGCAGCGTGGTGCTGTCGCCTCCATATACGCTGAACACTTCATCGGTGCTCCAGCTCATGCTGCAATGATCAACGATAATATTTTTTCTTCTGGTTCCACCAAATGCATCATCTCCACCGTTGCCATCCACCATTCCGCCTTTTTGATTCTTGTCTCCCATTCGAAACCGCAGGTAACGAACGATGATGTTGTTTCCACTGAGCACAACTGGTTCATCAGCGAGGCAAATGCCATCCCCCGGAGCCGTTTGTCCGGCAATGGTAACATCAGACTTTATATTTAGCTGCGACTCGAGGTGAATGGTGCCTGATACTGCAAATACAACAATGCGCGGAACATTCATTTGAACGGCTTCACGAAAACTTCCGGGCCCCTTGTCATTGAGATTGCTCACCACAACTACTTTCCCTCCTCTTCCTCCGGTGGTATATTTTCCAAAACCTTCCGCGCCGGGAAAGGCAACTGGTACAACTTTCTGCTCTGACTGAAGCAGTTTTTTTTGCTGCGCACAACTGATCATGCAAGATGCAATAAAAACAAAACACACGAGGTGAAAACGAATCATCATTAAAAGAGGGATAA
>JBJMLU010000019.1:0-16740 GCA_045805145.1 Flavisolibacter sp.
TCGCAATGACGCCTAAACTACAATGCTCACTACCGATTTTTATTGCTGCCTTTAATGCAAGCACTGTCTAAGACCTGATGCTCGGTGCGCTCGCAGCTCACGACAGATCAAAAATGCTTTACTGTTTCGATCATGCTAATTAAGTATTTGCGTAAGTAACACCTCCAAATTATAAAGTAACACTTCCAAATTATAAGGGAAGGTTGAAACCGGTAGCGAGCATCGTAGTTTAGGCGTCATTGCGAGCGCAGCGCGGCAATCTCCTTGCAAGCGGAGCGAGCACCGGTAATTCAGAGAGTGCAGTAAAGTGAATCAATGGAGGAAAATAGTTGTGATGATTTGAAAGTCTTTTGAATTATTTGCCCGGACGCTGTTCCTTAGTAAATAGGTTTTTTGGTAAATTATTAATGTCAATATTAATACCTACAATATTTCTCAGTCCCGGTTCTCGTAATTTCTTCAGATGTAAGCATAACCGGCATGTGACTTCTCTTTTATTTTACTTGATTGATACGGCTTACTGCCCCCTTCGAATTAAAAGAGTGTACAAGCCCCGCCGGAGGCGGGGAACACAGCGCCTTCACGCTCTTCGAATTAAAGCACTAAGAACTTGGGATAACTAAAAAGCTGTAGTAAGCTTCGATATTAAGAGAAAGACTGCCTAGTATAACGCAACTGCGAGACAAACTCTCGCTGACTGTTGTGCCGCGGCCGGCAATCCGGACGGAGCCATTCGGATTGCCTAGAGTTTTTGCTCCACTTTTGGGGCAATGCCAAAAATGGAAAAAAGAAAAACTAGCCAGTAAAGATTGACTGCCGTAAAGAAATCTGGATCGAACCCTTGAGGAATGACTTCCTATATAGAGAAAGCTTTCAAAAAAAATTTAATAGTAACCCATGCAAACTTCAGGAAAATTTTACAAAAATTCCCGTTAGGAATAATTACCCCTAAATAGTTTGTTCAGGAGAATACTATTGAACGTCCAGTAAATCCACACGAAACACGAGGATCGAATTCGCTGGAATGCCGCCATAGGCCGTGCTTCCATAACCAAGCGTAGGCGGGATATAAAGGTGAAGTGATCCACCTGCTTTGACCAGTGGAATTCCGCTCTTCCATCCGGTTATGGTTTGAGAAAGGTTGAACACAAGTGGATTGGCTGCTGATGCAGAATCAAAAGTGTTTCCATTGGTAAATTTTCCAACATAACTCACTTTGATGTTGGAACAAACCGTAGGCGTTTTACCAGTGCCTGGTGCATCAATGGAATAAAAAAGTCCGCTGCAATGCTGGACTGCATTGGTGATATTGTTTGCTGTGAGATAGGACTGCACATTGGCAATCTCAGAAGCCGGAGCTTTCGTAGCACAGGGATCGTAGTTACAGCTGTTGTTATTGGAGCTGTCGGAGCTTTTCAAACAGCTACTAAACAAAAATGAAATGAATCCAAGGGCGAAGACAATCTTTTTCACTAAATGAATTTAAGTTATGACGCTATTTCCCTTCAACCTGCTGCATGGCGTCCCCAGCTTCCTTTTTATGGAGCAGTTCGTGGTAATGAAGCTCATTCTGTTCCCATTGATAACGGGCAGAGAACAAAACGATAAATACCACGATGGCCAGCGATGCAATCAATACAACAATAATGACCGAAGAATCACTATGAAGTTCCATATCTGCTCTCTTGTACCAGCCCGAAAGGAAATTGATCATCAGTGCAACTACCAGCGTGACTGCCAGTGGAAGGCCGATGGAAAGCTTTCGCAGGAATTTTTTCCTGTTGGTTCTTTGGTGCGACCAGTAGCGTATAAAATCTTCTTCCTTTTTTGTGAGCATGGAACAGAGGCATCAGATGAAAGAGGTACCGAGCAGATTCGAACTGCTGTAGGAGCTTTTGCAGAGCTCAGCCTAACCCCTCGGCCACGGTACCTGATGATGTTTGAATGGCAGCCGGAGATGAATCGTCATGTTTTTCCGACCCTGGTGAATCAGCCACTCCGCATGCACAGACATGCTGATGGTTTCAATCCGGAAAAGAGCGAGGATACTACTCAGTGCACACCCGATTTTTGAACCGGGGCGAAATTAAGATATTTTTACTAAGCAAAAGAGTGCGAGATTTGTAGCTTAACATTCCATAAATCCACCTCATGCAACGCATTGCAGAATCCGAGTTGATCATCAATTCCCGCGGCGCTGTGTATCATCTCGATCTCTGTCCCGAAGAACTGTCCAACAACATTATTACTGTGGGTGATCCGGACCGGGTAAGCGAAGTTTCCAAATATTTCGACAAGGTGGAGGTGAGGCGGCAACACCGCGAATTTGTGTCTCATACAGGATATCTGAATAATAAAAGAATTACGGTTGTCTCTACCGGAATCGGAACGGACAATATTGATATCGTTCTGAATGAACTCGACGCGCTCGTGAACATTGATTTTGGAACCAGGATGATCCGCGAAAATATCCGCTCTCTTTATATCATTCGTGTAGGCACTTCAGGCTCCTTGCAGGAAGATGTAGGTGTGGACAGTTTTGTGGCATCCACTTTTGGATTAGGACTCGATAATCTTCTGAATTATTACCGGCTTGAAAACAATGAACAGGAGCAACAGCTCCTTCACTCTTTTTATACCCACACGCAACTGCATGGGCAGATCAGTCATCCTTACATCAGTTCCGGGAGTGCTTCACTGCTGAAACATTTTGTCAATGGGTTTCATCAGGGCATCACCGTTACCTGTCCGGGCTTTTATGGTCCACAGGGAAGGATTCTGAGACTGGGCATCAAAAATCCCGAACTCATTGACCGGCTGTCGCAGTTTAGTTTTGGCCCACACCGCATCACCAATTTTGAAATGGAAACTTCAGGCATTTATGGATTGGGAAGATTGCTGGGACATCACTGCCTTTCGCTCAGTGCCATTGTTGCCAATAGAATCAGAAAAGAATTTTCAAAAGACAGTGGAGCGGCGATAGAACAATTGATCAGAAAAACACTGGACATCATTAGCACATCAAATTTATGAAGATCAGGTTTTATAAATACCAGGGCACGGGAAATGATTTTATTATCATGGACAACCGCAAACACGAATACGAGGGACTGACCCAGAAGCAGCTGAAATTTCTTTGTGATCGCAGGTTCGGCATCGGGGCCGATGGTTTAATGCTGCTCAATGAGCACGCGAAATATGATTTTGAAATGAAATATTATAATTCCGACGGCAATGAAAGCAGCATGTGCGGAAATGGTGGACGCTGTCTCACCAAATTTGCAAACGATATCGGACTGGTCCAGTCGGATTATTCATTCCTGGCGATTGATGGCGTTCACGAGTCCAGTCTGGAAACAGATGGAACGGTATCTCTGAAGATGAATGATGTACAGGAAATAAAATATGAGCGGGGAAATTTTGTGCTCGACACGGGCTCTCCTCATTATGTGATGCTCACCACCGATGTGATGCACCTTGATGTGGTAAAAAAAGGCCAGGAAATCCGCTACAGTTCTGAGTTTAAGGCCAGGGGCATTAATGTAAATTTTGTAGAGCAAACCGAGGAGCCCGACCGGATCATCGTGCGCACTTATGAACGAGGTGTTGAAGATGAAACCCTTTCCTGTGGTACCGGCGTCACGGCGGCAGCGCTGGTTTGCAGCCACAACGATAATGGATTCAACCGGGTTGAAGTGAGTACAAAAGGCGGTATGCTGAGCGTGGAATACGACAAGATTGGAGATGAATTTAAAAACATCTGGCTAAGTGGTCCCGCTGAAAAAGTGTTTGAAGGCACCGTGAACCTGGACTAACGGGATCTTTATTTAAAGGATTAGCGATTGCAGGAGATTAGAATAAGAATTAGACCTTATAATTTGTAGTACGAAAATAAGAAAGGGATTCAGAGGATTGGCTCGAGTATGTTAGTGAGAACACCAGATAAATTGTCTGGGTTAGAAATTAGAAATGATCGGAAGTATGTTGACAATAGAAAGGAATTAGATTTATTTTTTTGGCTTTAGTAATTTGAAGCATGTTTCGATTTAATATAAGGGTGTATGGGATCCTGATCAATGAACAGAAGCAGGTGCTGGTAAGCGATGAACTGATCAGAGGCAATTACTACACCAAGTTTCCCGGTGGCGGATTGGAATTTGGAGAAGGCACAAGGGATTGCCTGAAAAGGGAATTCGTTGAAGAAATGAACCTTCGTGTTGAAGTAGGCGAACATTTGTACACCACTGATTTTTTTCAGCTCTCGGCTTTTCATCCCGACCATCAGATCATCTCCATATATTACCTGGTTCAACCACTTGAAAAAATAACCGTCCGTCTCAGCGAAGTGCAATTTGAGTTCGATGAAAACCAGATGGGTATTTATTATCAAAACAAAGAGATCGAAGCTTTTCGCTTCATCGATTGGGACAAGCTTTCAGAAAACAGCGTCACGCTTCCCATAGACAAGATTGTAGTCAAATTACTCAAAGAGAAAAATTAAGACGTCAACCGCTGAACGACAGCCGCGCTTTGGAGCCGGCAGTCATTGCTGATTTCTTCTCAGCCACCAGACCAGGGCGCACGTGCTATATTCCACCAAATACCCTAATACCCCAATACCCCAATACCTCAATACCTCAATACCTTACACCTAACCTTTACTTAACCAGCTGCCGGAATATTCCCCATGGCCTCTTCCCTATTTCCCATAGCAGATTTTTTCATGCGCGCGGAAAGTTCGTGGCCCAGGTATTTTTCAATCCATCTTTCTACAAGATAGATCAGCGGCGTAAGCACTACTGCCATTGTGGCTTTGTAGATATAATTCATGATTCCAAAAGCCAGGATCTGTTGCCAGCTGAACACGCCCCAAAATGCTATGAACAAAACGATATAACTATCGATCAATTGCGAAACCAGGGTTGAACCCGTTGCCCTTAACCACATATGTTTATCTCCTGTGGCTTTTTTGATCCTGTGAAAAACCGTGACATCAACAATCTGGCTCGCCAGAAACGCCACAATACTTCCTACAATGATGCGCATGCCCTGTCCGAAAATGCCGGAGAAAGCTGCTTGCATGTCAGGAATGCCATTTTTTATATTGATAGGTCTCCAGGAATCCGCAGCTGGAACACCTATAGCGATGAAGTACATCAGAAAAGCGTAAGCAATCAAAAAAACGGCAGTAAAAGAAATCCGTCTCACTGCTCTTGCTCCGTAGTACTCGTTAACAATATCCGTCATCACAAACTCCAAAGGCCATAGCAATACACCGCAGGTCAGGTTAAAGCCTAATCCGCTTTGTCCGAATAAACTGAAATTGGCGGGATGCCATCCGAATAATTTTTCCAGCGAAAATATTTTGGTACCAATGGCTTCCGCGATGAGCGCATTGCAGCAGAAAAAAGCTGTCATGCCCAGGAAAAGCTTGGTGGGCTTGTCTTTAAGAATGTTGTGGATCATTGAGGTAAAGAATATAAAAGATTTGCATCACTAAAAATAGCACATTGGCCATGATGAGCCAGGAAGGAACGGTTCTCCAGAATTTTTTCCGGATGATAAACAGGAAGAGATATAAAAAGTTCACCAGCGGATTAAAAAACACGACCAGAAAAAAACCAATGATCACGACCGTGCTCTCCACATCATGATCAGGGATCCACCGGGTAACCTTGAGCGAAAATGCCAGCAGGAAACAGATATTGCAAATAAAAGCCAGCCGCGATAAAAATAAAAGCCAACGCATGGATAGTTGATAGTTGATAGATGATGGTTGATAGATGATTTGTCAGGGTCACACAGGACGGCAATCACAACAAAGCTGTCCGGGGTTGACGATTGAAGGCAGTCAGCCAACAATAAACCAGAATTCAGCCACCATAAACCATCAAAATAACATTATTTTGCCGTCCTCAAAACCGGTATATGAAGCAAGGCTGGATAAAACCACTCCTACCCCATTTAATCGCCGTTGGCGTGTTCCTCATTGTGGCCCTCATTTATTGCCGCCCGGTATTGCAGGGCGAGGTATTGCACCAGGAAGATGTTGTTCAGTGGAAGGCCATGTCGAAAAATTCTTTTGACTACAAAGAAAAGCATGGACATTTTCCGCTGTGGACCACCAGCATGTTCAGTGGAATGCCCGCCTACCAGATTGCTATGGAAACCGATATCCCGGTATCTCCCGGCATATTTTATTACATTTTTACTTTAGGCCTTCCCAAGCCGATCTCGTTCTTCTTTCTGGCTTGCATCTGTTTTTATTTTTTATCACAGATGTTACGCATCAATCCTTACGTGGGCATTATCGGTTCACTGGCTTATGCTTATCTCACCTACAATGCGGTGCTTGTTGCAACAGGTCACGATACCAAGATGCAATCCATTGCCCTGCTCCCGGCTTTCATCGGATCCATCATGCTTCTTTACGAAAAAAGATATTTGTGGGGACTGGCGTTCACGGCATTGTTCACCACCCTGTTGGTGGCCATGAACCATATGCAGATCATTTACTATGCACTGATCATTGCCGTGTTCATGGCTATCGGGTACATCATCTATTGGTTTCGAAGAGGTGACGTCAAACATCTTGTGCTGGCTACTGTACTGGCGATTGCAGGAGGAACGATCGGCGTTCTGAGTAATGCAGTCACCATTCTCACCACACTGGAAGCCTCGAAGACCACGATCCGCGGAGGTACGGAACTTCCTGATAAGAATGCAACAAAAACAGGACTGAGTAAGGACTACGCGCTCAGTTATAGCATGTACAAGACCGAACCATTCGTCATGATGGTTCCAAAAATGTATGGAGGAAGTGATGGCATGGAGATAGACCAGGAAAATTCCAAGGCAGTGGAACAGCTGCAGCAGATGCCCCAACAGGTGGCGCAGTATCTGCAGTACGGGCTTCATTATTATTGGGGAGGCATCGGCGGCACACAAGGACCTCCTTATGTAGGCGCCATCATTTGTTTCCTTACGCTGATTGGATTTTTTATTCTGGACAATAAATATAAATGGTGGATCCTCTCGGCATCAGTACTGGCCATCGTGATGAGCTGGGGTGAATATTTTTCAGGCTTCAGCACTTTCCTGCTCAATAACCTTCCGATGTATAACAAATTCAGAGCTCCCAGTATGACCATCGTGATTCCGAGCTTTTTGTTTTGCCTCATGGCCATGCTCACGCTCCAAAAAATAATTGTATTTGACAAGGGACAGGAATTGTGGGACCGATATAAAAAAGGATTGATCCTAACTGCTGGTGTCTTTGTTGTATTGCTGTTGATCTATCTCAGTTCGGATTTCACATCAACAAATGACAAAACCTTTTTGGAACAAGCTGCTGGTTATGGAAACCAGGTGAGTGACTATGCGAAAAATTTTATGAATGCACTGAAAGAGGATCGAAGATCACTGTTTAGCGGCAGCCTTCTACGCTCTTTTCTCTTTATTGCGGCTGCTGCATTTTTGCTCTGGATGGTAGTGCGACAAAAAATGAAGACCTGGCTGGCTTATGCCATCATTGGCGTACTGGCCTTCATTGATATCATGGGAGTTGATGTAAAATATTTGAATGCCGACAACTACCAGGAAGAGCAAGAGTACAACAACAATTTCACTGCAACACCAGCCGACCAACAAATTCTGCAGGACAAATCTTATTACCGGGTGCTTGATCTCAGGCAAGGTATTAATACACTGAACTATGGCGCCATGACTGCGTATTATCATAATTCCATTGGAGGATATCATCCGGCCAAGCTAAGTATCTATCAGGACCTGATTGAGCGTCAACTCAATAAATTTCCACAAAGCATGCCGGTAGTGAACATGCTCAATACCAAATACATCATCCAGGCCGACCAGTCGGGTAAGGAATCAGTGTATACAAATCTGGAAGCACTTGGACCTGCCTGGTTCGTAAAAGCAGTTCGGTATGAACAAACACCGGACGCCGTGATGAACGCACTCACGAATTTTCATCCAAAGGATACGGCAATACTATTCAGCAAAGACCAGCCATTGGTTTCTTATACGCCTTCTGCCGACAGCAGTGGAAGCATACACCTGGACAAGCAGGACAACGATGAAATCACCTATACTTCCGACGCTCCAGTCAACCGGTTTGCTGTATTCAGTGAAATCTATTACGATCGCGGATGGAAGGCCTATGTTGATGGAAAAGAAACCCCGATCCTGCGCACCAATTATGTACTGCGTGGTCTCTCTGTGCCGGCAGGTCATCATTCAATTCGTTTTGTTTTTCATCCGGCTTCCTTTTACACGGGTAAAACAATCGCCCTGCTGGCGGGCATTGTGGTTTTGCTCTTGATCATTGGTGCTATTGTTCAAACCTGGCGTAAACGAACCCTGGAGACAGGTGGAAAAACAAAAGCCTGATACCACCTCTGTGCTGGGACTGGTAAGCTTCCGGATCTTTCCAACGCATATGGGAGGACAAAAAGGCGTAGCTGTTTTTTATAAATACCTGAAAAAACATCTACCTGTTTTTTTGGCCTTGTCTGAAGACAATGTGGTTGTTGATGAAAAAGGAGGAATTGAAAAAATTCTTTTTCCCAACAGGAAGATGGCCCGTAATATTTTCAGGGTGAAAAAAATAAGCCAGCTTGTTGCCCGAAACAATATTTCTGTGCTTCTGGCCGAACATTCCTATTCAGGATGGATAGCCTGGCTGGTGAGCAGAAAAACCGGAAGGCCTTTCGTCATTCATTCACACAATATTGAAAGCAGGCGATTCATGCAGATGCATCAATGGTGGTGGAGAATCTATCATCGATACGAAGGATGGATTCATCGCCAGGCCGCGCATAATTTTTTTATTAGTGAGGAAGAGAAAATGATGGCTATCCAGCAATTCGGGTTGAAACCATCGCTTTGTTCGGTCATTACTTATGGCGTGGAAAGAAAGACGATTGTTTCCAAAGAGGAAGCCAGAAAAAAACTGGGCCTTGAATTGAATAAAACTATTTTTCTTTTTAATGGAACGCTCGATTACCAACCCAATTTTGATGCAGTGATGGAACTGGTTCAGGAAATCGAGCCACGGCTTCGCAAAAAATTGAAGCATTTCAACATCATCATCACCGGAAACCGCGCACGCAGGAAACTCATTGAAAAAATGTCCTCGAATCCGAATGTTCATTACCTGGGATACGTAAGCGAAATTGATCTTTATTACCAGGCAGCTGATTTGTTCCTCAACCCCGTGAGCAATGACAGTGGCATAAAAACCAAACTCGTGGAAGCTATAGCCAATGGCTGTGCGGCTGTTTCAACTGAGTCGGGTGCATCCGGTGTCAGAAGAGAAATTTGCGGCGATAAATTAGCCTGTGTTCCCGATGGTGATTGGAATATTTTTGTTGAACATATCCTTCAATGCTGTGAGCGTAAAGCAACAACAACTCCCGAATCATTTTATGATTATTATGACTGGGAAAAAATTACAGCACGGGCAGCAGACATCATCAGAACCGTAAACAGATGAATCCGAAGCCAGACATATCCGTGGTGATTTGCTCGTACAACAGGGCCGATTATATCATTGGCGCTATTGAAAGCCTGAACCAGCAAACCCTGGAACACGCGCGCTTTGAGGTACTGGTAGTGGATAATAACAGCATTGACAACACAGGCGAGCTGGTACAGGCCTATATGATTTCTCATCCCGGGCTTCAGCTCCACTATCTCACAGAAAGCAGGCAGGGCGCATCTTTTGCGCGCAACACAGGCGCCGGCTTTGCCCGTTCGGAGCTCCTTTGCTTTATGGATGACGATGCCATTGCCGAAAAACATTATCTCCAAAGAATTCTGGATTTTTTCAAAGATCATCCTGATGCTGCCGGAATGGGAGGAAGGATCATTCCTCGCTATATCCCTGAAGAACCAAAATGGATGTCGCATTTCGTTTCTTCCCTGGTTGGAAATTTCGATTACAGCAAGGAACTCACTGTTTTCCGTGAAGGGAAATATCCGCTCGAATCCAACATGGTGGCACGCAAGGAAGATTTTGATGCCATTGGCGGATTCAATGCAGATCTTCCCGGGGTGAAGGGCACTCTTCGCATTGGAGGAGAAGGAAAAGATTTTTTTCTTCGTCTCCAATCCAGGCAGAAAAAAATTTATTATGATCCAGAAGTAATCGTAGAGCATGTGGTGGAAGTGAAAAAGCTTACGCCTCATTACCTGTATCGTGTAGCATCTGGAATTGGCCGTGGTGAAAGGGTGCGCATGCTGGCCATCAGCAAATGGGCTTTCATCAAAAAGAATTTCGAATATACCTACAAGTTAGCTGGCTCAGTTGTATTGGCAATTATGTATGCGCTCAAAGGAAAACCTGCCCAAAGCTGGCCGGTCATTCGTTTCCGCATCGATGCGTGGAAGGGGCTGTTGGGGAGGTGAACGAAGTCGTCAGACGTCAACCGCCATTCAGCTTGGGCAGTGCTTACAAGGGAAGCGGTTTGATAAAACGCAAAGACCGCGGAGAATTCGCAGAGGGGCGCAAGGCTTTTCTTTCTGCGGCCCTTTGCGCTCTTCGCGTTCCTTGGGTTTCATTCTCTCTCTTCTACCAACTATAAACTACTCTAAAACATTTTATAAAAAAACGGCCTGCCAGCCACTATTCTCGGAGAGAGCATCCAGAGTTTGAGCAGATTTTTTGCGAAGGCTCCCACTTTCTTCCAATCACCAAAAGGATTTCGGAGTGTGAGCAGACGGTGAAAGGTGCTGAGGATCCAGAACAGCAGCAGTCCCCAGGTATAATTAAGGAGCAGGAACAGGAACCAGAACACGCCATATTGTTTTCGCACTCTCAAGTGATTGGAGACCATCAGCTGGAGTCCTTTTTTGTCGAATAAATTGTAATAGCCTTTTGAAGCTGCGTTTTGTTCCTTGTTGATAGAGCCTCCTTCCAAATGAATGATCTGCAGATCCCCATACAAGCAAAGCCTTCCTTGTTTCCTCAACCGGCTGCACCATTCCACCTCTTCTGCATAGAGAAAAAAATCTTCGTCCATCAGTCCTGCTTTTTCCGTGACTGATTTTCTTACCATCAGAAAAGCGCCGGTGATCCAGTCTACTTCCTCCAGTGCTTTTGCTTTTTGGATGTTGGGTACTTTGCTTCCGGAGCGGTAACCGAGCCAGCGAATGAAGGAGCCCCAGTAAGGGAGCGGAAGAAGCAGATTGAGTCCGCCTTTTACAAAAAAATTTCCCGAGATCTGCGGTTGTCCCTGTGGATCGAGCAACTGAACGCCGGATCCGACATAGTCCGATTGAGAAAGACGTTGGTAGCAGCGATAAATTGAATTATCGGTAGCCAGTGTATCGGGATTGAGCAGCAGAAAACAACTGCCACTTGCTTTTCGCATGCCTGCATTGTTGGCACGGGCAAACCCTGAATTAAATCCCATGGAGACCCATTGAACATCCGGAAAGCCTTGCCGGATACGGGTTTCACTGTCATCGCCAGAGGCATTGTCCACTACAATGAATTCATGCTGCAGATCCGGGTTGAACTTTTTCACAGAAGAAATGCAGGGAAGAATCAGATCGGAAGAGCGATAATTGACAATGATAATGGACAGCATTTAGGAACCCTTGTTGGTGGAGGGAAATCTTTTTTCAAAATAATTGCTTTATTTGTAATTCTGCCGTGAAATTAAATCTATGCTGAGGCGATTTATCCGAAAGCAGCTGAACAAACAGGGCTTTGACATCATTAAGACAAACAAGGCCCGCCAATGGCCTCAGGATTTTGATGAACTCCACCGGTCCATCATCCAAAAATCAGAGCCTTTTACCATGACAAGTCCGGAACGGATGTTCGGACTCATTGAAGCAGTAAAATACATTCAGAACAACAATATTGAAGGCGACATTGTTGAATGTGGCGTGTGGAAAGGAGGAAGCATGCTAGCCATTGCTGAAACCCTTACAAGGTTGAATGAAAACAACAGGAAGCTTTTTCTATATGATACATTTGAAGGCATGCCGCCGCCATCTGAAGCAGACGTAAGTCATATGAATCAAAAAGCAGAAGATCTATTGAAAACCAATGAGGACAAGGAAACCAATACTGTGTGGGCCTATTCCACCCTGGATACAGTGAAACAAACCATGATGCTTTCCGGATATCCTGAACAGAAGATTCAATACGTCAGGGGAAAAGTGGAAGAGACGATCCCTGAAGTGATACCCCAAAAAATTGCGCTGCTCCGGCTGGACACAGACTGGTATGAATCGACACGACATGAACTGATTCATTTATTTCCTTTGCTGGCAAGAGGCGGTGTACTCATCATCGATGACTATGGATACTGGAAGGGCGCAAGAAAAGCCGTTGATGAATACATCGCATCGAACCACATTCGCATTTTACTGAACCGGATGGACGATACCGGCAGAATTGCCATAAAACTTGACCAATGAATGGGATCTCCAGGGAATTCAATCCATCCATTACACAACCACACTATCTTATTCGAACCAGACTCCTGCGTGCCATTCATCAACTGGCTCCGAGACTCCAGGGAAAACTGATGGATTTCGGATGCGGACAGAAACCATACAGGTCATTGTTTACGGTGCAGGAATACATTGGAGTGGATTTTGAAAACCCCGGACATTCTCATCTCAACGAAGCCATTGATGTTTTTTACGATGGCAGGAACCTTCCTTTTCCAAATGATCATTTCGATTCGATATTCAGCAGCGAGGTGTTTGAACATGTATTCAATCTTTCCGATATAATTCCCGAACTAAACCGGGTGCTCAAGACAGGCGGACAGATCCTCATTACCTGTCCATTTGCATTTGGCGAACACGAAGTGCCCAATGATTTTGCCCGTTATACTTCATTTGCTATGCGGTCTTTATTTATGACCCATGGATTTGAAGTGGTGGAACAACTCAAGACCGGCAACAGCACAGAGGCGATCTCGCAACTGAGACTGATGTACCTGCACCAGCATATTTATCCGCGTTTGAAAAAAATACCTGTCCTTCGTTCTGCCTTCCGTTTCATCATGTATACTGTGATAAACTTTGGAACACTGGCCTTGAGTTCAATTCTGCCCGCCGGAAAAGACCTCTATATGAACAATGTGCTTCTTTGTAAAAAAATTCATTCGCTTACCACATGACCATTGCCGTTATATCCATGATCAGGGATCCCTGGGGCGGAAGTGAAGAGCTGTGGTATGAAATGGCCAAAGCTGCCATGGCACAAGGTCATAAGCTGATTCATCTTTCTTTCGAGCATCCCCGAACGGCCTCAAAAATAAAAGAACTCGAAGCACAGGGACTGGTAAGGGAAATTCGGCCGGGTTGGATTCCTGCTACCAATTCTTCAAGCGAAAAACTGGTGCGGCTCGGTTGGAATTACCTGAGAAGAAAATGGAAAAAACCCATGGCCAGTCTCTTTGCTCAAAAACCGGATATTGTTTTGTACAATGGCACATGTTATTCTATTAGCCGCGAAAGAGAATTGTTGCAGCAGGTGCGGATTCATAAAGGCAAGACAAAATTTTTTATTCTCGGGCATTTGAACAAAGACATGCTCAGAGACATTTCGGATGAAGAAGCCCGGATCATTCGGGAAGCCTATAGTTTAAGCAGCAAAGTTTTTTTCGTATCACAAAGAAGCATCGACACCGCAAGGCGGCAATTATGTACTGAAATCCTGAACGCCGAGATCATCCGCAATCCGGTGAACCTTCAATCACCTGGTCTCATTCCACTTCCCTCTCTCAATGACACATTGAATATAGCCTGTGTCGGAAACCTGGTGGTGGCGCACAAGGGACAAGACCTTCTTTTGGAAGCATTGAGTAAATGGAAAGAAAAAAACTGGAAGTTGAATCTCTATGGTCAGGGAGCAGACCGGAGCTATCTGGAAAACCTGACTCGTTTTTTTGGAATGGAAAAAAGGGTTTTCTTTCATGGTTCGGTGTCCGACATCAAAGAGGTGTGGAAGGAAAATCATTTGCTGGTAATGCCTTCGCATATGGAAGGAATGCCATTGGCCATCGTAGAAGCAATGATCTGCGGAAGGATCTGTTTGGCTACCAATGTGGGCGGAATTTCTGAATGGATCGATGATGGAAAGAATGGATATCTCATGGAATCACCTCAGATAAAAAATATTATTGCTGCCCTTGATCTTGTCTGGGATGCAAGAGAGCACTGGCAGCAAATGGGCCTGAACGCACATGAGAAAGCCATGCGGCTTTATGATCCGAAAGCAGGTGCCAGTCTTCTTAATCGTATTATTGCGCCATGAAAAAAAAGATCCTTTTCATATTCGGTACCAGGCCTGAGGCAATTAAAATGGCGCCCCTCATACTGGAATGCCGGAAGCACCCTGAGAAAATTGAATCGAAGGTTTGTATCACCGGGCAGCACAAGGAAATGTTGCAACAGGTGCTCCAATTTTTCCAGATCATTCCAGATTATGACCTTGAACTGATGCGACCGAACCAGTCGCTTTTTGATATCACAGGCAGCGCACTCAAAGGAATTGAAAACGTGTTGAACAACTATACACCGGATGTAATTCTTGTGCAGGGTGATACCACCACGGCAATGGCAGGAGCTCTTGCTGGTTATTATAAAAAAATAAAAGTGGGACATGTGGAAGCGGGACTGAGAAGCGGTAATATGTATGCACCTTTCCCCGAAGAAATAAACAGGAAGATCGTGAGCACAGTTTCTACCTATCATTTTGCTCCTACCGAATCTGCGATGCAAAACCTGAGAAAGGAAAATTATCACGATCATATTTTTGTTACAGGCAATACCGTAATTGATGCGCTTCTCTGGGCTGCGGAAAAGGTTAGAACTTCACAGAACATTGCTTCAGAATTTTCATTCCTCGATCAAAACAAAAAATTAATTCTCATCACCGCACACCGCCGCGAAAGTTTCGGCAAGCCCTTCGAAGATATTTGCCGGGCATTGCTGACCATTGCCCGCAACAATCCTTTCTGCGAGCTGGTTTATCCTGTGCACCTCAATCCCAATGTTAGAGATACGGTGCACCGGATGCTATCGCAGCAAAAAAATATTTATCTCATTGACCCGGTTCGCTACCCCCAGCTGGTTTGGTTGATGAACAGGAGTTATCTTGTCATCACCGATTCAGGAGGCATCCAGGAAGAAGCGCCTTCGCTGGGTAAACCGGTGCTGGTGATGAGAGAAGTTACCGAGCGACAGGAAGGCGTAGAAGCAGGAACGGCCATGTTGGTTGGAACAGACACGCAGCAAATCGTTTCCGCAACGCAAAAACTTCTTGATGATGGCAAAGCTTATGAGAAAATGTCTCGTGCAGTGAATCCATACGGTGATGGTACGAGCGCTTCCAGGATCATGGCCATTCTTTTAAATGAAAATTAAATGGACAGCCCTGTAATCAGCATTGTTCTTCCTACATATAATGGTTCAAGATATATCCGAAAATCGGTGGATAGCTGCCTTCAGCAAAGCTTTGCCGATTTCGAGCTGATTCTTGTCAACGATTGCTCCACCGATGATACGGCCTCCATCCTGGAAGAATATGTGAAAAAAGATGCACGGGTTCGAGTGATCAACAATGCCTTTAATAAAAAGCTTCCTCTTTCTCTCAATGCGGGATTTGAATCTGCCACCGGAAAATATTTCACATGGACTTCCGATGATAATTTTTATGCGCCTTCTGCACTTCAAAAAATGTGGGAAGTCCTGGAAAAGGATTCAAACATTGACCTGGTGTATGCGGACTATACATTGATTGACGACAAGGACAAAATTTTTGGCGTGCGCAAGTTTGGAGACGTGAATAAAAGTTTCAACCGCTGGCTGGGAGCAGGTGCATGCTTCTTGTACAAAAAAGAAATTCACCGGGCCAACAATGGATACAATCCTGCCGCATTTCTGATCGAGGATTATGATTTTTTTGTGAGGGCATTCATCAAATTCCGTTTTCAATATCTTCCCCTTGCGGATCTCTATTATTACCGGGAACATGCAGCCTCACTCACCTCAACACAAAACACTGCTATCAACGATATTTCGAAGATTTTCCTGGAAAGGAATCTTGCAGGACTGGAAAAAAAATTATCGCCGCAGGAATTGAAGCTGCTCTATAGAAAATTAGCTATTTATTTTTCTGTTTATAAGAACAATGCTTCAAAGTACAAGTGGTACCTTGGAAGAATAAGCAGCATATCCATGGGTGAAACAGCCATCACTGTGTTGTATGTGTGCATACAAAAATTATGGAATGCCGTTTATCTGGGATTTTCGGGTATCGTGCAGTTTTTCATTTTACTGTTTACCAAAACAGACAAGAAGCCTTAATAATATTATTGACTTCTTAGTTTTTCCAAAAACAGCTTCAGTCCTTTTTTCTTTTGGTCATCCAGCTGATAACTGATATTGTGGTGATAATAGCGACTCAGATCGTATGCATCATAAGGATTTTCCTTTATCACATCTTCCATTTGTTGCAAGCCCAAAGCATTGGCCTCATTGAATGCGGATACAAAAGGCGCTGGAAGATCTTTGTTGGCGATCCAGGCCGCAAAAACAAAAGGAAGCCCGGTATGTTTCAACCAGGCTTCTCCAAGGTCGTAGATGTATTTCGATTTGAGTCTTTGTTTTAATGCCCGGTCTCCAATGACAACGCCTGCAGATCTTCCTTTTATTTCTTCGCGGTAGTCTTCGCCTTGTGCATCCACA
>JBJMLU010000020.1:0-11492 GCA_045805145.1 Flavisolibacter sp.
CTAGAAAAAAAATTTCCGGTTCCCAGCCTGCTTTCACGGGTTTTCTTCGACAAATTATTCATCAGGGGAACGCTCATGAGAATCGCTGCCAGGATGGTTGCGTAGATCACGCCATTGATGATGCCTGGAATAATTCCTAGAAATTTATTGGCACCGTGACTATGAATTGTTTCAGGTGTGCGACTCAGAATTGTATTAAAGAAAAACGCAAGAAGGATCCGCGAAACAATTAATGTGATGAGAAAGGCAAGCGGAAGAGTCCACACACCAAGTGTGGGAAAATATCCCTGGATAAGATTGCCGAGATATTGATAAAACAAAAATCCAAGCAGCAAACTACCGATCCAAACGATCAGGTTGACGGTGCCCAGAATAAACCCTTTTCTCCAACCCCCCCAAACCGCAAGAGCCATGATGAGGAGTAAAATAATATCCACATAATTCATACAAATCCTTCCTCAGCCAATATCAAACAAAATGTATGCTATGATTTTCCTTTCTCAGACCTCCCCTCTTTTTCTGTGCGTGCTTCGTCTTCAGAAATTTCATTCTCCATCGAAGACTCTACTTCATCACTGAAATATTCGGGATTGTTGACTGAGGTTTCTATGTTCTTGTATTTGCCTTCGTTTCCGGAAGTTCCGGGCCTGCTTTCTGATGAACCGGATTTGTCCATCGCATTTTTATTCTCTGACATAAACTCTTTTTTTTATTTCAAGAAAAACCAATGCCAAAGAAAAAGCAGGCTGGGAACCGGAAATTTTTTTTCTAGAATTTGGACTTCCTTGTGCTGATCATTCCCTTGAATGAAGGAGCATCAAGAACATTGTTTCCAGATTTGATTTCAGACTGTGCCTGAAAAATGGTACGTTCTCCTGCGGTTTGCATACGGAATGCACCTGTAGTAATATAGCTTAGGGCGCTTTGCAAACAAGTTTCTGTTACGTCTCCCCAGTCTTTATCCAATCCGTCTGCAACCTGGCTGTTGAGAGCCAGCCCATCAAAATAATTGCCTTCTCCCTTGTTATTTGTAGAGCGGAAAGACACCGGGAAAATGTAGGAGTCTCCTACCGGAATGGGAAAGAAACCCACCGGTTTGCCGTAAGTCTTTGATGGACCTACCAGCTCAACGTCCATGAATGGCTTGAGATTATTAATCAGAAGTTCACTTGCTGATGCGGTACTGTTACTGACAATAAAAAATATCCGGCTCAGATTAAGAGCGCCCAGTTTTTGAAAACCAGTGCTTTCATTATAAGCCGTGTATTTGTCATTGTATTGCTGCTTCATCATCAGCTGCCCATTGGCCGATGAAGGAGCCAGCCAGTTGGCCAGCTTTTGCTGCACGCTCACATAGCCACCACCGTTATAACGAAGATCCACGATCACATCGTTTACACCAGAAGAAGCAAAGCGGTTGAAGACGCGGGAGAATCCGTTGTACACTTCATTGGTGTCGCCAAGGAAGGAGTTAAAGGAAAGGTAGCCGATCTTTTTGTTGCCGATAGAATAGACAGAGTCCAAAAAGATGGGATGCTCCTGATAAGTAGCCGCAGTGAGGTTGATATCCACTGTGCTTCCATCGGGCTTTTGAAAACTAAAGCTTCCGCTGTTGCTTTGCCAAACAGCATTCACAATAAAATCTGCATTGGATGTTGTGATATTGTTGTTCCCATTGATCTTAAGAATTCTCCATCCACGCCTGATACCGGCGGCGCCGGCAGGAGAAGCCCTTTCCACTGATTTCACACGGAGATCACCTTCAGCTTTGAAAAATACATTCATTCCAAAGTCGCCCGAGATGCCCGAGCTCAGATTGTCCCAATCAGTTTGTTTGATGCCAAAGCTCCAACGGTCGACAGGGTTGGTAAATCCGGGTTCGATACTGTATTGACGAATAGCCGTCATCAGTTTGTCGTAATCGGCATAGGATCTTGCATTGAAAGTGGAAGGAATCTGGTTATACCAGAGATAAATATCCCTTGTGTACAAAAGCGCTGAATCTTTTAGTGCATCGGAGGCGGTGGTAGTAGTGGTGGTTGTGGTGTTATTGGCCGGCGTATCTTTTTTCTTGCAGGCAGAAAAAAGGACCAGTCCAATCAACACTGCTCCAAATGATCTTGATCTTATGAACTGCATGATTTGTGTTTTAGTAGTGCAGGCCCATAACAGCAAAACCAGGGCTGGAATTGTGCAGCAGCAAGGTTTTTAACAAGTTTATAGTTAATTCCTTAGGAGAAATCATGCAAGGTTAATGAGTGGATATACCGCAAACAAAAAAATGATGAAGACAGAATATATTCCATCTTCATCATCATTAAAAAACGATTTGATTAGAGTTTCAGCGCGAGAGAAGCACCGGTTTCTTTTCCATTGAAATAAGGAAGTAGGGTAACTTTTGGATCCTTACCGGCCTTGTGGAAGCCGGGCACCAAAAGTCCGGAGCAGGTACCCACTGCTGTTCCAATTAATACATCTGTCAGGAAATGCTCTCCGGCTATGATCCTCAGATATCCCATGGTTCCTGTTGTTCCGATAGCAATGGCATAAAATACCCATTTGAGCCTGGATTCGGGATGGTAATCAGCAAAGACTTTTGCCGTGAAAAATGTGGATGTTCCAATGAGTGCCACATGTCCTGCAAAAAAAGAATTCTTTGCTCCTCCCCTGGTCTTATGATCCATGGGCACATCTGGGTTGTAGGCATATGGCCTGTATTTATCGTGGAAATATACAGCGCCGGTGTAGAGCAATCCGGTTACGGCCATCGACTCGGCCCAGAGAAATGCCACCTTTCCTGCATCCTTGCGGATATCTTTGTCCAACATCAATACCAGTGGATAGGGCATGCAGCTATAGAAAAATACATTACCCATATCATAGGCTTTGGGAGAATAAAGTTCCACACCGAAGCGATTGATCCCGGAAAGATCATTTTTATTGAGAGCAAGGATCTCCTCTTCTGTTGAATGTGGTTTGCTATATATCTTGGTGAATGCATAAAGCGACCAACCTACTCCAACCGCTGTAACCGGGATATCAACTTTTGGTTTAAGTCGGAAGACCTGATCACCTGACGATTTACCGGCAAAGGAAGATCCGGTTTGCATCTGATAGAGAGAACTACTGTCTCGGTTACTGAGTGCACTATCCGTTTGGGCAAAGCAACCAAGGAAAACGGAAATCAGGAGCAGGGATAAAAACATCTTTTTCATAGCGGGTATAATGGTTTAACCACACTGTTGCAATGTTTGTACCACAGCCAGGGTTGTTTAAAAATTTCCTCAGTCGGTCCTTTAGCACTGTATAAAATAAAAAAGCCCCGCCGATGGCGAGGCTCCTCTCACAGATGCAAATATTTTAGTAACGGTTCTTATTGTAACCACCGCCATTATTGTAGCCACCGCCACCGCTGTTATTGCGGAAGCCGCCACCACTGCTGCGCGGTTTTTCTTCTTTTGGTTTTGCTTCCATCACGCGGATGGTTCTTCCTTCTACCGTACCGTTGTCCAGTTCGGCAATGGCTTTTTTAGCTGCCTCGTTATCGGGCATTTCAACAAATCCGAAACCACGGCTCTTGCCCGTGAATTTGTCGGTAATGACCTTGGCAGAAGAAACTTCGCCATACTCGGTAAAAAATTCTCTTAAGTCTTCATCCTGTACGTTGAAGCTCAAATTGGAAACGTAAATGTTCATACTTTCTTTTTAATATTAAAAATGAATCTGAGTCGAGGCAAGAAAGTAAAGGGTCTAACTAATAGCGGAAAAAATAGCAGATTAATTGTACACCTAACCAAATGCAATACTCAAAATTAACGCTGCGAAGATAATCGTTGCGTGGAAAAAAACATCGGATGAGTTGAAAGAAATTTTGTTAACAAGAGAGCGAAAAGCCGACAGTCCTAAGACGTGGGTCATCTGAAATTGGTAATTCAATTCTGTTCCCCTTAGCTGTCCTCCCTCATATTCTCTTCTACCAACTATCAACTCCCAACCATCAACCATTTCCCCTACCCATTTGTCGGAGGAAGCTTACATGCGATACCACGGCGTGGCGCATTTTGCTATATTCTATATAGGGAACTCCATATTCGAGGCAGGCCTCTTTAATGATCCTGCGCAGTTGTGCATAGTGCACGTGAGAGATCTTTGGAAACAGGTGGTGCTCGATCTGGAAATTGAGTCCGCCTACCAACCAACTGATGAATTTATTTTTCGGAGCAAAATTAGCGGTGGTCTTGAGCTGGTGAATGGCCCATTCGTCTTCCATTCTGCCTGTGTCTTCCTGAGGAACCGGGAAATGAGTATGTTCTACTGTATGGGCCAACTGGAACACAATGCTCAACACAAATCCGGCCACAAGAGTAAAGATCAGGAATCCCACCAACCAGGAAATGAATCCAAGCATGTAAATGGGAACAAAAGCAAACACGAAAAAGTAAAACAACTTAAAGCTCCAGAAAACAAGATGGTCGGCCAGGCTCATATTTTTCAAAGGCGTGTCACCGATTTTTCTTTTAAAATATTTTTGGAAATCCAATACCGTTACCCAAAGAATATAAAGCAGTGAATAAAGGATCCAGAAATAAAGGTGCTGGTAGCGGTGCATGGCCAGCCTGGGCTGGGTAGAACTCATACGCATCC
The DNA here is from genome assembly GCA_045805145.1 of Flavisolibacter sp. Classification (GTDB taxonomy): domain Bacteria; phylum Bacteroidota; class Bacteroidia; order Chitinophagales; family Chitinophagaceae; genus Flavisolibacter. Next base: position 4,645 of record JBJMLU010000020.1, read on the forward strand.
AGGGCTGGATATCGATGTCATCGTCTACGCCATCCACATTTGTATAAGCATGATGGATCACATTGTGTTTGATATTCCACATGAAGGAACTGCCACCCAAAACATTGAGCGAAAAAGCCGCGGTATGATTCAGCCATTTGTGCTTGCTAAAACTTCCGTGGGCACCATCGTGCATGATATTAAAACCAATGGCGGCTACCACTATCCCGAGCATAACGGATTCGATCACGGCGAACAAAACTGCCGGCGTGAAGAACACGAGGTGCACATATAGAAAGAGAAAAACCGTTACAAGTATAATGGCCTTAGTGTATAAATTACGGTTGCCTACTGAAGATTTTCCTGTAGATTGGAAATAATCGTTGATTCTTTTTTTCAGCTCCGAATGAAAGGACTGTTTAACAGTCGGAAATTTGGGTGTTGACATTATCAATTTGTTCAAATAAATCCTGGACCAATTTGCTCAAATAAATCCTGGACGAAGGGTGTAAATAAGAGTGCAAAGCTACGCGTTGCTACGCACTTGTCGTAGTAGTTTTTAAAACATTAGCAAAATATACACCAATTGATCGTTCATGGCATAGAATTTTCTTTTATTCTTAGCGTTTCATTATGTAAAAGGCGCACGATGATTGTTGATGAGGCCGTGGAGGTGATTAGGGTAATTAGGAATTAGGAATTAGGAATTGGGAATTGGGAATTAGAAGAGAACAGGTTTCTATGAAATCATCTGGCTGGGAAATCCTAAAATGAATTTGTCATTTGAGACTCGATTATAAATTTTCAAACTGGACGCTATGAATTTCGCCATCTCAAAAAATGTACACTTTACCAAACTGGTAAAAACTTTTGATCGCCTGAGAGAATTTAATTTCCGCATGCTGCCCGGAAACGACCACAGCTTTTTTCATGTAGATGTTCCTGACGATCGCGGAAACCGCATCATGTTCAAAATGCACAAGGAAGACAATCACTGGAAAGTTGTTGAATCACATCTGCCGAATTGGATCACTGAAAGTGAAAAAAGACTCAATGATTTGATTGAAGAAGAACTGGTGGATCATGGGTATTGAGGTATTGGGGTAATAAGGTATTAAGGTGGAATTGCCTCCTTCGCTAGCGCTACGGAGGCCTGAGGGGAATTTGGGAGAGAACAGGTTTCTATGAAATCATCAATCCAGAATAATCCTTTTAATCAATCCGTGAAATCTGACTTTAATCCGTGTAATCCGTGATTACTTAGTCCTCTTTGATAAAAGAAACCTGTCCGGTTCTTTCCATTTTTATTTCGCGGATCTTTTCCAGCGAATTTGTCTGGCACTGAAGTCTTAATTCTTCCTGTATATCATGCTCAGACAGATTGGTCATGTCCATATTCTCTTTCAGAAAATTCTTGTCCTTATACAATGTAATGGGTTTGCCCTTTGCCTTTTCGCCAAACCATTGACTGTAGATCGACAGCTTTGAAAATATTTTATGAATGAGGATGATCACGATCATGGAGACAACTGTTGAAAAGAAAGGAGTAGCGCCTACCACACCCCTGCTTAGTATGGCTCCTATAAGGAAGGTGATGATCTTATCGTAGCTTTCACCTTTTCCAAAAGGGCGCATACCCGCCATTCGGATAAGCGAAAGGGCAATGATAAACATCACAGCAGACCGTGCAGCAATTTCAAGGGGCGCGATGTTTTCATTGATGCCCCACCATTCGTTCAAAAATTTCATTTTCGGTTTTTAAGAAGAAGAATAAAAAAAGTGCCAGCTCCATAATAATGGTCGGAAGTTTGCAGGAACAAGCCCTAATTTCTATGTCTGCAGTTTTTCAACCACTCAGGATCAGGTCCATCACGCTGAAAAATCGCATTGCCGTTTCTCCCATGTGTGAATACAGTAGCGAAGATGGCTATGCTAATGACTGGCATCTCGTACATCTGGGATCGAGAGCTGTGGGAGGAGCAGCAATGGTTGTTGCTGAAGCTACGGCTGTTTCACCAGAAGGTAGGATCACACCACATGACCTGGGAATCTGGAAAGATGAACACATCTCTTTTCTCAAAAGAATCACTGACTTTATCAAAAAATATGGTTCGGTTCCGGGTATTCAACTGGCCCACGCAGGGAGAAAGGCCAGCCATCATCGTCCCTGGGAAGGAGGAGGATTTCTTGAGTCTTTTGAAAATCCATGGGAAACCCTTGCACCCAGCGCACTTGCGTTTAAAGAAGGTGAACCCATTCCAAGGGCCATGGAGATTCCCGACATGGAAAAATTGATCAGTGATTTTCGCAATGCTGCTGTTAGAGCAGCAAACGCAGGATTTGAAATCATCGAGATACATGCGGCACATGGCTATCTTTTGCACGAATTCTATTCGCCCTTGAGTAACCAGCGCCAGGATAAATACGGAGGCAGCTTTGAGAACCGCATCCGTCTTTTATGCGAGGTGGTGGATGCAGTCCGTTCCGTATGGCGTGAACAGCTTCCCCTGTTTGTGCGCATATCCGCTACCGATTGGGTAGATGGAGGCTGAAGTCCTGAAGATTCGGTTGCACTGGCCCGCATTCTCAAAACAAAATCAGTGGATCTGATCGACTGCTCCACCGGGGGTAATATTCCAGGTGTGAAAATTCCTTTGGTTCCACTCTACCAAACCCCGTTTGCTGAAAAAATAAAAAAAGAATCAGGCATCATGACCGGAGCAGTAGGACTCATCACCACAGCGCAGGAAGTGGAAGATATTATTGCGCGGGGTCGCGCCGATCTTGTTTTTCTTGCCCGCCAATTTCTTCGGGATCCCTACTTTTCTCTGCATGCTGCGCGGGAACTGGGCGTACACCTTCCCTGGCCTGTTCAATATGAAAGAGCGAAGTAAAAGGTATTTGGTTTATGGTTCGGTGGTCGAAGAATTCTGACGATATGTTGAGAGAAGGTCATTTTTTTGGGTCTCACATTTCCCAAGAAACTGAAAATATGAAGGACCAACTACAAACCAGAAACCCCTATGGCATGATATTGTTATTTTAAAAAAGAAAAATCATATGTCTGACCGTGATCAAAAAAATTCTGGAGACAATCAGTCCATAACCAATGAGCGCAGCGGACAAGAACAAGGACGCCAGGGAAATGACAAGGCGCCCGGTGAAGATCCTGCAACCGGAACGGAAAATGTAATTGCCGACACACAAAAAGGCAAAAACAAAGTGGATGGCGATCCTTCCCAGCCATCCGACCAACCTGTAGACCGCGAGTTCTAAGATCTTTTTCCTTCTTTTGTTGGATGAAGAAACAAAAGAGTTATCTCTTGCTGGTTTTGGTATTGCTTCTGCTCTCGGCTATCTGCGGTTTTCTGTTGTCGAAACCCTCGCTGGTTGGAAAAATTGGCATTCATCTGTTTTATAAACAATACAGGTTCCTGGAAATATGGTGGCATGGAGCCCTGTTTGTTTTTGTTGTCTGGATGATCCTGCTTTTTGGTCAGGGTTTGCTCCAAAGAAAATTGAAAATGAAACAGGCAATGTTTGTTCAATACGCCATGATCTTTTTGGCGCTTGTTGGATTTTATTTTACTTATCGCGACTTCCGCGACACAACCACACACCGCTGGCTAAAAGAAAGATTTCATATTGGCGGGTATCTTTTCTGGGCTGGATGGATCCTGATCAGCATATTTTATCTGACTGAAAAAAAACAAATCAACCTGCATGAGGAAGAGCGCGGGGATACTGCTGTATAGAAAAAAAGAAAAACAAATCCAGGTTTTTCTGGTCCATCCGGGAGGACCGTTCTGGAAGAATAAAGATTCGGGAGCATGGTCCATTCCAAAAGGAGAATTTAATGATGATGAAAAACCCCTGACGGCAGCACGCCGCGAATTTGAAGAGGAAACAGGAAAGAAAATCTCTGGTGATTTTATCGAACTGATTCCCATCAAACAGAAGGCAGGAAAGATGGTTTACGCATGGGCAGTAGAGGGCGACATCAATGCGGATGAAATTGTATCTAATATTTTTAAAGTGGAATGGCCATACAAATCCGGTAAATGGCAAAGTTTTCCTGAGGTGGACAAGGCCGGTTGGTTTACACTTGGAGAAGCAAATGAAAAAATCAATCCGGCACAGGCTGCATGGCTCGTCGACCTGGAGTCGAGGCTCAATGACACATAACCTGCAACTGGCGTAATATTTATTGGGAGATTTGCAGTAACAGTCCCAGATGAAAAAGCCCTTCAAGCTTTCGGTTGTAATCAAAAGGATTGAATCAGCTGTAAAGCCTTTTCCCAAGGCAGCAATGTTTGAGCTGTACGAGCGCGGTTACTCTTCCCTGTTTGAGCAACTGGTTTCCTGCGTTATCTCCATCAGAACACTGGATGAAAATACGATCCCTGTTTCCGAAAAATTATTTGCTCGTGCCAGCACTCCGCAGCAAATTTCAAAACTCAGTCCATCTGTACTGGAACGTCTTCTCCATGGCATCAGTTTCCCGGGCCAGAAAGCCTACACCATCCTTGGTATTGCAAAAGCAAGCCTGGAAAAATACAATGGCCAGCTGCCAGCTGAATTCGAAAAGCTGATTGCACTAAAAGGTGTGGGACCCAAGTGCGCCAATCTTGCGCTGGGTGTGGCCCATAAACTTTCTGCCATCAGCGTAGACATTCATGTTCACAGGGTGACCAACAGGTGGGGATTGGTACAAACCAAAACGCCCGAACAAACAATGGAAGCTCTGAAAGATAAAGTGCCAGAAAGAAAATGGACCGACATCAACCGCCTGCTCATGCCGTTTGGAAAACATGTCTGCACGGGAAACCTTCCGCATTGCAGTATTTGTCCTGTTCTTGAATATTGCCGGCAGGTAGGCGTAACCCGGCACCGATAAATCTGGCGACATCTTAACAGAATTTATCGAAATAAATTTTCTTCATTAGATTGCAGCCTCCAAATTTGTAATAACAACATCGGTATGAAAAACCAAATCATCGCGCTCTTCGCCGCGGCTTTCCTTATTAGCTGCAATAGCCAGTCTTCTATCAAACAAAAATCATCGACAGAAAATTCCGAGACCTCAGCGAAGGTGGATTCTTCTAACGTCGCTCATGAAGCAGATGTTCCGGCGTCTTCAAAAATGGCGGATGCTGCTACCATCATGGCGCGTAAGCAGGTGCCCATTCTTTGCTATCACCACATCAAGGATATAGACGTGCTTCCCAAAAACAGCCTCGGATACACCGTTACGGTCAATCAATTCAAGGCGCAGATGAAAACCCTTGCTGACAGCGGGTTTCATAGCATAACTCCAGACCAGTTATATAAATACCTGGTTTATGGAGCCGCACTTCCCTCCAAGCCGGTGATGCTCACCTTTGATGATACCGATGAAGAACAGTTCAGCATAGCCAAACCCGAAATGGATAAGTATGGCTTCAAAGCTGTTTATTTCATCATGACTGTTTCCATCAACAAGCCAAGATATATGACGAAGGACCAGATCAAGCAGCTTTCTGATGAAGGCCATGTGATTGCCTGTCATACCTGGGACCATCACCGCACTGATAGATATGTACTAGCGGACTGGGAGATACAGCTTGACAAGCCTAAAAAACAACTGGAACAAATCACCGGAAAACAGATCGACTATTTTGCCTATCCTTTTGGCGTATGGAGTGCTACAGGATTTCCGGAACTCAAAAAGAGAGGATTTAAAATCGCCTTTCAGTTGGCCACTAAAAGAGATCCTGAGAATCCGCTTTATACGGTAAGACGGGTGATTGTTGGTCCTCAATGGAAAGATGCCGGACTCACTAGGGTATTGAAAGCCGCATTCCAATAAAGACGGAATCGCTGAAGGTGAATGGTGAATGAAGATGTCGAACGCAATGGATTAGAGAACAAGACTACCTGGATCGTTTTATTCTTAATGTCTTTGACATTAACATTTCCTTCTTGCAACATCAACCCGCCTTTCAGGATTGACCATTCAGGGCCCCAATCACAACACGCGATTGATGCAATTCCCCATTTACAGGCTCAGGCGGTTATAATTCCTCAACCTGATTGATATACTAGTCCTTCAAAAAAAACTTTCGAAGTTTTCCACAATTGTTGAGGATTGGAACGGTCTTTGGATTTTATAGGGCAAATCAGATATTATGTTTCCGATGTGGTTTTTTATTGTGCTGATTAGTTTAATCTGTTACCTGTTGTACATAACTAGAACAACAGAAGAAAATATTATCATGATGAGCAGGAATCATCTGAAGAAGTTTCAGTATTGGATCAAGGGTTCGTCAGATCGCAGATGATGATTTCAGACTGGTGATTTGACATTAAAGATTATCTGTTCCTATCGAATCATTTCTTCGTATCCTGTGCTTAATGCTGTTTGGTATTGGATCAACAAGTCATTGAATCATCTTTTAGAAATTCCACGAACATCATGTACTGATGATTTGATGGTGTGAATCTTAGGATTTGATATGAATTAAACTGAAAGATCCCCGGAGAATTGCAAGCCTCATTAAATTACTACTTCTCTCATCTTTCGTGCACCCCCTTTCTTTGCGTTCATTCCTACCAGGAGTCATCACGGATTTCAGGCCTGCCCGTACCGAACGGTACGTTCGGGCGGGGACTGATGATTTCATAGAAACCTGTTGTATTCCTAATTCCTAATTCCCAATTCCTAATTCCTCTCTGGCCCGTAGCGTTAGCGAAAGAGGCAATTCCACTTAATACCTCCATACCTTTATTACCCCAATCCCCAACCTCTCCCAACCGGCCTTGGCATTATTTTTTAACCTCTAGCTAAAACAACAACATGAAAAAAATTATTCTTCCGCTGGTGATGGCCC
>JBJMLU010000021.1:0-10415 GCA_045805145.1 Flavisolibacter sp.
AAATGCTTTTCTCCTTCTCTGCCAGGGCATCGCTGAGGAGCGAGGAATAAAAAAGAAAGAAAAGATAACCGATGGTACCACCAATGGTATTGAGGAGCAGGTCGTCCACATCAAAACTGCCAAGGTCGAATAAGAGCTGGATGGATTCAAAACAAAGGCTGGTGATAAAAACAGTCAGCAGGAGCTTTCGGAATTCTCTGGTGCACCGAATGGCCAGGGGAAGAAGCAATCCATAAGGAATGAATAAAACAATATTGCCACCTACATTTTCCAAGCCATTCTCCGCCACTTCCTGCAGGCTCACGTAATAATAAATGGTTTTGAAAGGAATAAAATTGGCGAGGGTCCAACCCTTGTGAAGGGAGGGAAAGTTTCGGATATGACCAATAATAAACTCCGCAGATCCCTTGAATACAATCACCCGCAGCAGGATCAGGAAATATGAAACCAACAGGAAAAGAAAAAAATATCGGAGACGGTTATCTTTCACTTCTTTGCTTTGCCCTTCAAGATAGGAAAATCTGGCCGCGGCCTAAAGAAGAAAGAGAAAGAGAGAAGATGGAGAGGAAGAAGAACCGGCCACAATTAAGAGAAGCTTAACCGCGGATATGATCAACGGGAAAGTATGGTGGTATAAGCAGGAAGCTTTGCCCAGGAATTGAACGGAGAAAATAATACAATACCGGTGTGGGGGGAAAACAATGATCCGGTTATAATACTTGAACGAAATGATAACCGGATCCCTGATTACTTAAGAAGCTTTATTGACCTTGTAAACAATAATCAAAAATGAAATTCCTAATACAAGAGCAAAATCAACCCACTCTTTACGGCTGATGCCTGCTTTCGTTTGTTTGGTAGAAAGCAATGATGAAAATGACAAGCGGATGTAAGCCAGTTGTGCTAAGCGTTTGAACAAGTTCATAGGTTTTGGTTTTGTAAATCCGAGTGCAAGATAGGAGGGACCCTGTGCCCCTGCAAGGTATTTATCCGATGATAAAAGACTTGCTATTTTCTTCTAATTCCTTTCTGTCTGTCCTACAACTCCAACGTAAAACCCCTCTGTAGTTTTTTCGATAAACGAACGGAATTTTCAGACGAAAAGAAGATGGCTGAGAAGGATGTGAGATGTGTGATGAGAGAGGAGAGAAGAGAGGGTCGTTTATATGTGAAAGATTCATATTGTTTGAGAGAGACAAGAGAAAAGCTGTTGGCTGATGGCTGTTGGTACAGTGGAGATAAAACTTACAACTTCTATTTGGAGACCAGTGTTTACGGCAAACGTCCAGTATTTTGAAGGGCAGGAGAAGGTTAAACAAATTTTTACTGCGCTGCATACTCCCGCATTTGCTGGAGCCTTTGATATAAAAAAGCAGTGAAAAAACTTTCGAAGCTAAACACTCCCACATCTTCCAAACTACCAACAGCTAAAAGCCAACAGCAAATAGCCAATATCTTTCAGATCTCTCTATCTCTTCTTTCTCTTTCTCTTTCATTCCCTCACCCATGCGTCTCTGTCGTCCGGACTAAATTTCCAGGGCGCAAAATTGTTTTCCACGTTGCTGTACATGCCGTTCCATTCCGAAGGCTGGTTGCTTTCTTCCAGTGCCAGGTAGCGCTTAAGCTGATTGATGATATTTAGGGGATGAATCAAAACAGGACATACCTGCACACAAGCCTGGCAGGAGGTGCAGGCCCATAGTTCCTCGGTACTGATATAACTGTGAAGAAGTGATTTGCCGTCCTCTTCAAACTTTCCATTTTTATCAATGATCTTTCCCACTTCTTCCATGCGGTCGCGGGTGTCCATCATGATCTTGCGCGGTGAAAGAATTTTTCCGGTTTGATTGGCCGGACAGGCTGCCGTACACCTTCCACATTCAGTACAGGTATAGGCGTCCATCAGGTTCTTCCAGCTTAAATCAAAAACATCTTTGGCACCGAATTTTTTATGTTCTTCCGCCGCAGCATCTGTGGGCACAGTTTCCGGCTTCATGGCATAGAGCACTTCTTTTTGAATCTCCGGCATATTGATCATTCTTGCCTGTGGTTGCAATCTTGCATAATAAGTATTGGGAAAAGCAAGAATGATGTGCAGGTGTTTTGAGTAAGGCAGGTAATTCAGAAAAATAAAAATGCCTGCAATGTGCATCCACCATGCAGTTCTTTCAAGACCTACCAGCGAAGCGGTGCTCCAGGAACTAAACAGTGGTGCGACGGTTCCGGATACCCAGAAAGGACCAACGTTGCTGTAATGTTCATGTGCACGGATTTGAAGATTGCGGTCGGCAGAATTCATAAGCAGGAACAAGGTCATTAACACAATTTCGAAGATGAGGATATAGTTGGCATCATTGCGCGGCCATCCATTGAGCTCTTTCATATTCAACCGGCGCACATGAACAATATTTCTGCGGATCAGAAAAATGGCACAGGAACTCAATACAAGAAACGCCAGCACTTCAAAAAAATCAATCACAAAGCTGTACGCATTTCCCAGGTAAGGAGCAAACAGACGGTGCGTTCCAAATATTCCATCGAGCACAATTTCCAGGATCTCGATATTGATGATGATGAATCCGGCGTACACAGCCAGGTGCAGAAAGGCAACAAGCGGTTTGTCAAACATCCTTTTTTGTCCAAAGGCCATCAGCAAAACATTTTTCCACCGGCGTGGATTGGGTTCCAGTTTTTCTTCCCGGCCCAGTTTGATATTCCTGCCAATAAATTTTACCTGCCGAACAAATAGCCAGACGGCTGTAGCAGCTAAAAGGATAAATAAAATTTGTTGCGCCAACTGCATAATAGGTACTAATTTAAGCCCTGTAAAAATAGGAGCTAAAAATGGATACGGTGCAAACAAAGAACAGGGTGCTGGGCGAAGAGGACATCGCAAGGAGAATGAAAAGAATGGCGCTGGAAGTTGCTGAAAGAAATATAGAGGAAGAAGAACTGGTGGTGATGGCCATCAACGGCAATGGCGAAGTGGTAGCCGACTGCCTGGTATCGGAGCTCCGCAAATTTTCTTCACTGCGCATCGAGGTCCTGGTGATCCGGCTCAACAAAAAAGATCCGGGCGAAGTGGCCTTCGACCGGGAAATAAATATAGAAAACAAAGTAGTGATCGTGGTAGATGATGTGGCCAACACCGGAAAAACATTGCTCTATTCTTTAAAACCTTTGTTGCAAACGCGTCCCAAAAAAATACAAACACTGGTGCTTGTAGAAAGAAGCCATAAACTATTTCCCATTCAAACAGATTATGTTGGACTCTCCATCGCAACAACGCTCCAGGAGCATATTGCTGTAGAAACAGAAGGAAAAAGAATTACCAATGCCGTTTTGTATTGAGACAACAGAAAAGCTGTTGGCTGATGGCTGATGGCTGTTAGCTGTTGACACTATTCTGCTTTGCACTTCTCTCTACCAACTATCAACTCCCGCACTTGCGGCACAGGTATCAACTACCAACCAAACGTACATTTCACCTTGTTTTGGGAAAATTCCAATGTGGGGGCCGGAAGCTTCAGGTTGAATGTGGTGAATAGAGAATGCAGAAATTTACTTTTAGTGGGAATGCGGGACAGGTCGATATCGGGAGCCAGGTACCACTGACGGTATCGTTTAATATCTCTACGGTCGAAACTGATGTTTCCATTTTTATCTGTCGCAAAGTTTTCATACCCCCCGAACATTCCTTCTGCTCCGTAGCCTACTGCCAGGTTCAACCAATGAGGCAATTTCACACCCGTCAGGGAATGAAGGTTAAAACTGAGCCAGTACTTCTGCATATTATAATCCTTCAAAATCCTTTCCGGTAAAGAATGGCCAAACAATTCATTCGCTCTTCGCTCCAACGAAGGCGGCGCATATGTTTTTCGGCTTGATGTGAATTTCAGTAAGATCCTTTGTTCCTTCCATCCCCATTGTTGTCCTGCAAATAAAAATGCGCCCGAGATATCCGCGGCTACATCAGGCCAGCTCCATCCCCAGGCGGCTGAATGGCCATCAAGATATTCGATCGACAACATATAAAGCAAACTGCTCCCTGTTCCCAGCAATACGGATTGATCTTTTGAACATCCCGCCCAATGCCATACTCCTGAAGTAAGACGGCTGATGGTATAAGCAGTCCAGGCATGTCCGGCCTTGTCCATCTGCAACCATTCTCCTGCATCATTGAACGTATGAAAAGAACTGCGCGGATATCCTTTGTACCAGGCTTCATTCAGCCATACAAAAGATCCACCATAAGCCAGTGCCGTGACACCCGCCACGATCCACTTACGTCCATTGCCTGATTGATGAATAGAATCCGTTTGAGTCTGTTGACAAAAAGAAAAAAAGGGTAGAAATAAAATAATATAGAACAGGCATTTCTTCACCGACCAAATGTACGTACACTTAACTTCGCAGAGATAATTACCAACCAACCGGCGCCAACCTGCAGAAACTAAATATCAATTGACATGGAAGCAGCAATAGAAAAGAATGTAGACAAATGGCTCAACGGAGCTTTTGACGAGGAAGTAAAAAAGCAGATTCGTGAATTGAAGAAGGCCAATCCAGATGATATTGCCGATGCTTTTTATAAAAATCTTGAATTTGGAACTGGCGGGCTCCGCGGACTTATGGGAATAGGAACCAATCGCATGAACAAGTACACGGTTGGAATGGCTACTCAGGGATATGCGAACTACCTGAAAAAAAGTTTCCCCAACGAGGAAGTTCGCGCAGCCATTGCGCACGACAGCCGCAACAACAGCCGCTTTTTTGCAGAAACCGTTGCAAATGTATTTGCAGCCAACGGAATCAAGGTATTTCTGTTTGATGATCTGCGTCCCACACCGGAGCTTTCTTTTACCATCCGGCGACTTAAATGCCAGGGCGGCGTAGTCTGCACCGCTTCACACAACCCAAAAGAATACAATGGATACAAGGCGTACTGGAATGACGGAGGACAATTGGTTCCGCCGCACGACAAGAATGTAATCGCAGAAGTAGAAAAGATCCATGACGTAAATGATGTAAAGTGGAGTGGAGGTGAAAAAAACATCAGCATTATCGGAAAAGAAATTGACCAGGCCTATATCAAAATGGCAAAGGGACTGAGCGTTTATCCGGAAGTGATCCAACAACAAAAGGATCTTAAGATCGTGTATACGCCCATTCACGGAACAGGCATCAAGCTGGTGCCCGAAGTATTGAAAGAATATGGTTTCGAAAATGTACACATCGTAGAAGAGCAGGCAAAGCCAGATGGAAATTTTCCGACTGTGGTTTATCCCAATCCCGAAGAAAGTGAAGCCATGAGCATTGGTCTGAAAAAAGCAAAAGAACTGGACGCAGATATTCTTTGTGGTACTGATCCCGATGCCGACCGTGTAGGCATTGGCGTGAAAGATCTAAATGGAAACTGGGTATTGATGAATGGAAACCAGACCGCCGTGCTCGCATTCAACTATCTCATTGAAAGCAGAAGGGAAAAAGGAATTGCCCGTCCGAATGATATGGTGATAAAAACGATTGTTACCACCAACCTTATAGACGTGATCGCCAGGAGAAATGATGTGAACTGCTATAATGTGCTCACCGGATTTAAATGGATTGCAGAACTGATCAAGGAGAAAGAAGGGAAGGAGCATTACATCATTGGCGGTGAAGAAAGCTATGGATTGATGGTAGGCTCCGAGATAAGGGACAAGGATGCAGTTTCAGCCGTAGCCATTCTCTGTGAAATGGCTGCTTATGAAAAGAATAAGGGAAGAAGCCTGTTCCAGAAACTGCTCGAGCTCTATCGTAAATATGGTTATTACCAGGAAGACCTGATCTCCATTACAAAAAAAGGAATGAATGGCCAGCAGGAGATTGCCGATATGATGGAGCAGTTTAGAAAAAATCCACCGAAAGCCCTGGCTGGAAGCCGGGTTGCTGAATTGCTCGACTACCAAAAACAAGTAAAAACCACCCTGACCAGCGGAAAAACAGAACCCATTCAACTGCCTAAATCAAACGTTTTGCAATTTATCACTGAGGACGGAAGCAAGATCAGTGCGCGTCCTTCCGGAACAGAGCCCAAGATCAAATTTTATTTTAGTGTGAACACGAGCCTGGATTCCGTTGACCAATTCGCAGCTGCGCAGGAAAAGGCCAGGCAAAAGATCAAAAAGATCATCAGTGATATGAACCTGGGATGAGCACGTTCTTGAATTACCAGAATTTTTTTGTGTGAGCGGGTTAAATTTTTTTGCAGAAAGATTGATCAAAACGTATCGCTAATACTCGAAGTGGTTTTTATTATTAACGCCGCGACATCAGCAATTGAGCCGTGCAAATCATTATTTTATTTAAACCTCAGCACCTGAAACAGGAACGACGCAATTAAACTCTATCCGCAACATCTGTAAAACCGCTTAGCGTCATCTGGCATCAATAAAAATCCAAAATCAATCCCAACCAATATCAGCGTCATCAGCGAAATCCAAATAATCTGCGATCCGTGAAATCTTCTCTTAATCCCTGCAATCCGTGATAAAAAAAAGTGCCCGGTTCGGAGCACTTCCTCTTTTAGGCGGATGGACTTAATATTTTTATTGGAATTGTTATCAGCTTTTGAGAACACAAAGAAACGGCGGAATTTTCTCCATTGGATGCTAAATCGGTGAAATCCCTTTTTCCGGCGGTGACTCCTTCCGAGGCCGCCTGAAGAGTTTTAAGGAAGGGATCAGGGCCGGAACTTTCTTCCGGTAAAGGATGTAAGCGTCTCCAAATTCATCAATCATTTTTCTCTCCTCAAACCTTATTGCTACTAACGTGTACATCGTGATTATCGTATTTGAAATGAGCAAAGAAATAAATGGAAAGGCGAGGAACCAACCCCAAATGAATGCAAAAGTTCCGAGGTAAAGCGGATGACGAACGTATTGGTGGATGCCGCCAACGAGGAGCTCCTGATCTTTTTTTTCATCAAACAAACTGCGCAGACCGCTCACGCCCATAAAATATTTCCGTCCGCACAAGATCATCAGGAATATTCCTGCCAGGGCTAAAGCAATTCCAAACACCCGGATCACCTGCGAAGAATGGAAAAGGAGCGCCACAGAAATTCTCCATTCAAAAACAATTAGAACAGCCAAAAAAACAAATGCAAACACTGTATAACACAGCCGGTAAAACCGAAATCCATTTTCCAGCCAGGTCTGCATTTTCTTTTTTACAAAGCTTGCGGCAAGCAGACTATGAATGCTGCCATAAAGAAGCCAAAGAATTCCCAGTAACAGGTATTGCACGACCATGAAACAAGTTATTGCTCATTTGATGAAAAGAGCGGGCCATAAAATTATATTTGCCGCATGAGACAGACTGAAGATACGTACCGACACAAAGGATTGAGAAAAAAGCTAGTGGATACGGTACGTGGTAAAGGCATCACTCATGAAAAAGTGCTGGAAGCCATTGGAAAAATTCCCCGCCATTTTTTTCTTGATTCAGCTTTCGACGAGGTAGCTTATGAGGACAAGGCCTTCCCCATTGCAGAAAACCAAACCATTTCACAACCTTACACGGTAGCATATCAGTCGCAGTTGCTTGGGATCAAGCCTTTTGAAAAAGTGCTGGAGATCGGTACCGGAAGCGCTTACCAGGCCTGCGTTCTGGCCGAAATGGGCGCTCAGGTGTTTACCATCGAAAGACAAAAAAAATTATTCGAGTCCAATAAGAACTTTACCTATTTGAAAAAATATCCCAACATCAAGTTTTTTTATGGAGACGGTTATGAAGGGCTGCCCACTTTTGCGCCCTTCGACAAAGTGCTCATTACTGCAGCTGCTCCTGATATTCCCCAAAAACTGATTGCACAACTGCGCACGGGAGGCATCATGGTTATTCCTGTGGGCACCGGAGATGTTCAAACCATGAAAAGGTTGATCAAGCAGGCAGATGGATCTGTAAAGGAAGAGGTCTTTGATCACTTTAGTTTTGTGCCAATGCTTGGTGGACGACGAGACTAAGATTGCCGGGATTTTTTTAACCGCAAAGAACCCCGCCAAATGCGGGACAAAGAAATTTGTTTACTTACTTCAATTATTCTTTACTGTTTGAGCCTTTCATTCTCTTCGAAGAGAGAAGGTTCTCGAATATTTCCTGTTGCAAAAGTCCGGAAAGGTATTTCGAAGTAAGGAACAAAATATCCTTTGCGGCTTTCCGGTTTTTGTGTCCCTGCCTACCAGCAGGCAGGTTGGTGTGAAACCCTACCTGCGTATTCGGTGTTCTTTTTCTTAAAAAAATCCCGATAACCCCAATATCCAACTACCAACTACCAGCTACCAACTTTTATTTCTATCTTTCGCGCATCTAATTGCTTATGCGAATTGTCTCGTTTATCCTCAGCGTTATTCTTACTCTTTGTCTGATTTTTGTTCTTAACCGGAAATGGGGGGCCGTTCCACCGCTCGGAAAATTTCTCAGTCCTCAACAGGGCTTCTGGCAGAATGCAGAACCGGCAGACCTGAACAGAAATGAAAATCTTTCCTTCAATGCGCTCAAGGGAAATGTCAATGTGTATCTGGACGACCGTCTGGTACCACACATTTTTGCCCAGAACAATGAAGATGCCTATTTCGTTCAGGGATTTCTTCATGCCAAGTACCGCCTCTGGCAAATGGAATTACAAACCTATGCTGCTGCTGGCAGAATCAGTGAAAAGCTGGGCAACGACCCCAAATTTATCAATTTCGATCGCGAACAGCGACGCTCCGGAATGGCCTGGTCTGCAGAGAAAGCCCTGCATGCTTTTGAATCCGACCCGGTATCAAAAGCTGTTTGTGATGCCTATACAGCAGGAATCAATTCATATATACAATCACTCACAGCAGCAACGATGCCGCTCGAATATAAACTGCTGGATTATGAGCCGGAACCCTGGAGCAATCTGAAGATCGCGCTCTTTCTGAAACAAATGAGTAAGACACTTGCTGGTTACGACAACGACCTGGAAAATACTTCTTCAAAGGGCGTCATCTCCTTTGAAGAACTGATGAAACTCGATCCGCAGGTGCATGATTCGCTTGAACCCATCATTCCAAGAGGAACGATGATCATCGATTCCCCGGGTATCAAACCCGTAAAACCCCTGTCTGCCGATTCTTTGTATTTTGAAAAAAAGGACACAATACAGGAAAAGCAAATTTCCAAACCCAATCCCGATAATGGAAGCAATAATTGGGCAGTGAGTGGAAAAAAAACCAGGAGCGGCGCTCCAATTCTTTGTAACGATCCGCATCTTGACCTCACCTTTCCTTCTATCTGGTATGAAATGCAGATCACCACTCCTGAAGTAAATGTTTATGGTGCTACCTTCCCCGGTTCTCCCAATGTCATCATCGGATTCAACGACAGCATAGCCTGGGGTGTAACCAATGCACAACGCGACGTGCGCGATTATTACGAAATCCATTTCAAGGACGAGAAGCGGGATGAATACATGTACAATGGACAGTGGCAAAAAAGCGAAAAAAGAATTGAAGAGATCAAGATCAGGGGAGCTGCTACTTTGTATGATACCGTGGCCTATACCAGTTTTGGTCCCGTTGTGTACGACAGAAGTTTTTCCCGTGAGCTTTCCGGCGACAAAGCAATTGCCCTGAGATGGACAGCACATGATTCATCGAACGAGGGTATGACATTTTATAAATTGAACCGCGCGCACAATTACAATGAATACCTGGAAGCGATCAGGCCTTTTAATTGTCCGGGACAGAATTTTGTTTTTGCTTCCAAGAGCGGAGACATTGCAATCTGGCAACAGGGAAAATTTCCGGCACGATGGTATGGACAGGGAATGTATGTGATGCCGGGAACAGATAGCTCTTACCTGTGGCAGGGCTTCATTCCGCAAAATGAAAATCCTCATATATTAAATCCTGACCGTGGCTTTGTGGAAAGCGCCAACCAGCGTCCCGTAGATTCCAGTTATCCCTATTTTATTCCTGGAAATTATATCAATGCGCGTGGTGTATCCATCACGAGGAGGTTGAATGCCATGAACGATATTACACCGCAGGATTTGATGCTGCTGCAAAACGACGTGTACAGCGTATTTGCAGAAGGAGCGCGGAAAATGCTCCTTAAATATGTGAGAGAGGGTGCGCTCAATGGTGATGCGCGTCGTTACCTGGACATGGTGAAAAGCTGGGACCTCAATACTACCGCAAATTCCAAAGCCACTACTGTGTACCAGACCTGGTTTGATAGTCTGGAGAAAGAGGTATGGCAGGATGAATGGAGCAGATGGAATCTTCAGTTGCCGACGCCCGAAGAACAAACACTGCTCGAAGCCATCAACAGGGATTCGTCGTTTAGTTATGTGGATAATGTTCTTACTCCGCAAAAGGGAACGATTGATGATGTAGTAACAA
>JBJMLU010000022.1:0-6467 GCA_045805145.1 Flavisolibacter sp.
AATAGGTCGGTCGTGCGCACCCGTGTAGCCAGTAAAGACTGGTGCGCGTCGCGGAAGGTGGTATCGGTATATTGAATTTTATTTTCATGTAGCAGCCAGTTCGCCAGGGCTTCGGGGCCTTTCTCATCCAGCAGTTGCTTGGTTCCTGCAGCGAATCCTTTTGAAGAATCATAAGGCGGAACTGCGGGCCTTTCGAACTTTTTGTTTTTTTCGATATGCTGAATATCCGGATGGCCATTGACGGAAATTTCTGCGAGGTATCGGAGGATCTTTGTACCGCTATCCTGCTCCCTTCTGATCTGAAATAATTCGGGATGCTGTTGTAAAAATCCGACAGTTGCCTCTCCTGCAACAAAAGAAGGATGACTAATGATATTGAGAAGAAAACGAATGTTTGTTTTTACGCCGCGAATCCGGAATTCAAGCAGGGCTCTTTTTAATTTTCTGATCGTATCCTGAATGTTGGATGAATGCGCGGTGATCTTTACCAGCAAAGAATCAAAAAAAGGAGAGATGCGAACGCCGTTGTACACACTACCCTCGTCCAGCCTTATTCCAAAGCCTTCTGCACTCCGGTATGCCAGCACGGTTCCATAGTCCGGCATAAAATCATTTTCCGGATCTTCGGTAGTTACCCGGCACTGAATGGCAAAACCATTTTTCATCACCTTGTTCTGTTGGGGCATGCCAATTACCGGATCATGAAGCGCATACCCTTCTGCAATATGGATCTGCGTTTTGACCAGGTCAATCCCTGTGATCATTTCAGTTACCGTATGCTCCACCTGGATCCGTGGATTGACTTCGATGAAATAGACCTGGTCTTTTTCTACCAGGAATTCCACCGTTCCAATATTATCATAGTGCACCGAAGAACAAATGGCCACGGCATACTGATACAGTTTTTCTTTTACATGTTCTGCCAGATGAAAGGCAGGCGCTACTTCCACGATCTTCTGGAAGCGCCTTTGCAAACTGCAATCCCTTTCATAGAGGTGCATCACATGTTCATGACGGTCGGCAACAATCTGCACTTCGATATGTTTTGGCTGATCGATAAATTTTTCAAAGAACACCGTATCATCTCCAAATGCATTTTTTGCTTCCCTTCTCGCTTCATCAAAAGAGCGGTTCAATTCTGCAGCACTGCGAATGACGCGCATACCCCTGCCCCCGCCCCCGGCAGCTGCTTTCAACATCAGGGGAAAACCAATGCGCTCTGCTTCTTTAATTGCAACTTCCAGTTCTGTCAAGGGGTCACGACTGCTTTCAATCATGGGAACTCCGCATTTCAGGGCTGCCTGCTTGGCCAGAACCTTATCTCCAAGCTGCTGCATCACTTCCCAACCGGGCCCTACAAAAATGATCCCCTGCCCCTGGCATCGGCGTGCGAACTCAAAATTTTCTGAAAGAAAACCATAGCCCGGATGAATAGCCTCCGCACCACAATCTTTTGCGATGGAAATGATGGAATCCATGTCCAGATAGGGTTTCAGCGGGTCTTGTTCCTCCCCGATCTGATAGGCTTCGTCGGCCTTGTAGCGGTGCAAAGAATAGCGGTCCTCATAGGTGTAAATAGCCACTGTTCTTATTTCCAGTTCATTGCAGGCACGAAGAATGCGAATGGCAATTTCGCCACGATTGGCAACAAGCAGTTTGGTGATTTTGTGGACGGACATGGACGGATGAAGATTGGAGAGCAATGGGGTTTCGTACGATAATCAATATAGCATGCTTCATTCTGGCTCCAAAATATCTAAGCATTTTATTTATCAGAATTCTGGCACGGGGGCTGGCACAACATTTTAGTGTTCTATCTGCGACAACTTAATATTAAATTAAAAAAAATTATTGCTTAATATGAGTAATTGTTCTACTTTAGAACCGTAGTTTCAACATCTGATTGAGTACACATTCTCAATCAATACCTCTGATTAACCGTCTCCAAATTTCCCGTTGGGCAACACCTGTTCAAATCCTTAGTGAATTTCCCGAAAAATTGCTTGAATAGTTTATATCCTCCCAGAGAGGGTCCAATATCATGAATGCCATAGTCCAGTAAGCATGTGAACGATTATGAGAAAAGACAATCAAACCCTATTGTACTATGAGCAAAAGTATTTTAAGTGTGAATGGCAATAAAGCCATGAACTACTTACTTCAGACGATTTTTGAAAAAGAATTTCGCTTCGTACCGGTTAGTGATGTATTCCAGGGAATGCATCATTTAAGAACAAACAGAAAGATCAGCGCACTTGTTGTGGACCTCGATTTTCAGCCGCAACAAAGTTGGGAACTGATTGAACACATCAAAAGCAGTAAGCTGTTTCGCATTCCGGTACTTGTGCTGACCACCGATAACAATGAAACACTCAGAAAAAAATGCTATGAATATGAAGTAGACGAGATATTTTTTAAACCCTTTAATCCAGAAGATTTGATTGCAGCTATAAAAATCATCATGAACGAGGCCGTTGTAAACAATTAGCGCAATCAATAAAATCAAAACCCTAAGCCATGCAAATTGAAACTCTACAAAATGTACCCCAGACCGAAAAGAAACAATATTTAAGGGTCGCAACCATTTCCAACAAGACTGCCCTTTGTTATCTCTATATCGGCAACGATCAGAATAATCTCAAGTTCCTTTCACAAAGCTTCCGCTCCGGTTTCACCGCAGAAAATTTTGAGCAGGCAAAAACCGTCGTCCGCACCGTTGATACAAAAGATATTGATGTATTGATTGTGGATGTTGCTTATCGCGAAAAAGAACTCAGAGAATTTCACCAGTTCCTCGCAGCCAGAAATCTTCAACAGGTCCCGCTTATTTACAACGACTGCCACATGCAGAACGAAGCCACACTGAGAGGAAGCGAACTGGTGGATGATGTAATTGACCTTTGCAATTTCCAGTACGATTTTTCCAGCAAGATCTCTTTTCTGAAAAAATCCAAGGAATACAATTTCTCTGCGTCAGCACAAGAAGTATTGGATCCTACACGCTCCCTGGCAAAAAGAAGCTTCGATATCATTGTATCCACTGTGCTGCTGATCCTGTTGCTCCCGCTTTTCCTCATTATTGCACTTGCCATCAGGCTCGAGTCGCGCGGACCTATTTTTTACAACGCAAAAAGAGCCGGCAGGGGATTCCGCATCTTCCGCTTCTATAAGTTCCGCACCATGGAAGTGAATGCCGATACGAAGATTGAAGCACTCGCGCACCTGAATCAATACACCGACTCAAAAGGACCCAAGTTCTTCAAGATTCCAAACGATCCCCGCATCACTAGAGTGGGAAAGTTTTTACGCAATACAAGTCTCGACGAATTGCCTCAACTCTTCAACGTGCTCAAAGGTG
Organism: Flavisolibacter sp.; assembly: GCA_045805145.1. Lineage (GTDB taxonomy): Bacteria > Bacteroidota > Bacteroidia > Chitinophagales > Chitinophagaceae > Flavisolibacter. The sequence continues at coordinate 3,359 of JBJMLU010000022.1, forward strand.
ATATGTCGCTGGTGGGAAACAGGCCGCTTCCCCTTTATGAAGCCGCAACACTGACCACCAATGAATTTGTAGAACGCTTCATGGCTCCTGCAGGCATCACCGGTCTGTGGCAAATTAAAAAACGCGGAAGGTCGGATATGTCTACCGAAGAAAGAATCAGTCTCGACATTTCCTATGCCCGTAATTCCAATATGATGTACGATCTGTGGATCATGGCCAACACACCTAAGGCCCTGTTGCAAAGAACCGATGTTTAAGAAGTTCGTTAGTTTTGCCATTCGTACCACTAAAAACTATTTCGATGTTACAAGCTAATCAACCACTTGTTTCCATTGTTACCTTAACCTGGAATACCACTGGTGTCACCTGCGATTTTTTGCGATCGATCAGGGAACACGGCACCTACAATAATGTAGAAATCATCATCGTTGATAACGGCTCAAAGGAAGACCCTACCAAGGTCTTCCATTCTATTTATCCCGAAGCCCGCGTCATCCTCAACGGAAGAAACCTGGGTTTTACAGGAGGCAATAATGTAGGTATCAAGGCTGCAAAAGGCGACTATCTCTTTATCGTGAACAATGACACTGAATTCACACCCGGTCTCATCGAAGGTTTGCTCGAAGTGTTTGATGAGCATCCCGACGCTGGTATGGTGAGTCCCAAATTCCATTACTATTTTCACAAGGGTACGATTGAATATGCCGGATATAATTCCGTAAACATGTTTACAGGCCGAAATGGAATGATCGGATGCCGCGAAAAAGACGAAGGCCAGTACAATGACCTTAAGGTGACCAACTACGCACATGGCGGCGGCATGATGGTTCCGCGCAAGATCATTGAAGAAGTAGGCGCTTTGCCAGAAGAATTTTTTATTTATTATGAAGAGTTCGACTGGTCGGAGCAGATCAAAAGAAAGGGCTATAAGATCTATTACCAGCCAAAATCCCTGATCTATCACAAAGAATCAATGACCACGGGAAAATCAAGTCCCTTTAAAACATTTTATCATACCAAGAACAGGATCCTGTTCATGCGCAGGAATGTTTCCCTTCCAAACTTCCTGATCTTCCTTTCCTATTTTGTGTTCTTTACGGTTCCCAAAAATACTGCTACCTTTCTACTAAAGGGTCAGAAGCAACACCTGCGTTCATTCTGGAAAGGCATTATGTGGCATTTCAACCGCAGGATCACCTTTAACTAATCATCATGTGCGGCATCGCAGGCTTTGTGGATTTTAAAAAAACTTCTTCCGAAGAAGTGCTCAGGCGCATGACCGATGCCATGACGCATCGCGGCCCTGATGATTCGGGTTATGAACTGTACCAGGACGTGCATGCATCCATCGGATTTGGACAGCGCAGGCTTTCCATTCTCGACCTTTCTCCCCTCGGTCATCAGCCGATGCATTTTGGTGAGCTGATCGTGAACTTCAATGGAGAAATTTATAATTTCAAAGAAGTAAGAAAAGAGCTGGAAGAAAAAGGATATTCCTTTAACTCCTGGTCCGATACGGAAGTGATCCTGAAAGGCTATCACTGCTGGGGACTGGACGTGTTGCAGAAATTTATTGGCATGTATGCCATTGCACTCTACGACCGCCAGAAACAGCAGGTGATCTTCATGCGCGACCGTGCAGGCATAAAACCATTTTATTATTTCCGGAAGAACGATGTATTTCTTTTTGGTTCCGAGCTCAAGGCTTTGTACCAGCATCCCCAGTTTGAAAAAAAGATTGACAGCAACAGCCTTGCACTCTTTTTACAGTTTAGTTATATCCCCGCACCACATACCATATTTTTCAATACCTACAAACTCCTTCCCGGACATGTGTTGATCCTGGACCTGAAGACAGGAAAAGAGGAATTGAAAAAATACTGGGACGTATTTGACCACTACAACAAACCCAAGGTCAATATCTCCGACCAGGAAGCCATCGAGCAAACCGACCGGCTGATGAAGAATGCTTATGAGTACAGGATGGTGGCCGATGTTCCTGTAGGATTATTTTTGAGCGGAGGATATGACAGCAGTAGTGTGGCTGCATTGCTTCAAACGGGAAGAACAGAGAAACTGAAAACCTTCACCATTGGTTTTCATGAATCGGAGTTCAATGAAGCACCTGAAGCAAAAAAAATTGCAGACTATCTGGGTACCGACCACACGGAATGGTATGTAACGGCAAAAGAAGCAGCGGACGTATTGCACCATCTTCCTGAAATTTACGACGAACCCTTTGCGGACAATTCCACTGTGCCCACCGTACTGGTGAGCAAACTCGCAAGGAAACAGGTAACCGTAGCTCTTAGTGCCGACGGAGGCGATGAGATCTTTGGCGGATACAACAAATTCAACCAGGCAGAAAAATATACGACCAGGCTTCCAATTGCGCTGCAAACAATCCTGAGCGGAACCATGTCTCTGATCAATCCAGAGCACATTCCTTATTTCAACCGCAAATACAATTTCACTACGCGTTACGAGAAAATGCGCCTGATCTGGAAAAGCCATGATCCCGTAACTGCAGTAAAATATATCAGCCAGTATATAACCGAAAGCGAAGTAGAATCCTTTCTGGGCAAGCCTTTCGAGCGGTACCCAACTTTCTTTGAACAGGGTTCGAAGCTGGCGCACAACAATGGCATCACCAACCGCCTGCTGGCCATTGATTACAAAACTTTTTTGGTCGACAACAACCTTGTGAAGGTAGACAGGGCTACGATGTCGGTTAGTCTTGAAGGAAGGGAACCAATGCTTGATCATCGTCTCATTGAATATCTTTCACTCCTTCCCTCTTCATTCAAGATCAGAAATGGAGTGAATAAATGGCTGTTGAAACAAGTGGTGCATCGTTACATTCCGAAAGAACTGATGGAAAGACCGAAGAAACCATTTATTGCACCCCTGATGGTCTGGTTCCGGGAAGACCTGAAAGAACAGCTGAAATATTATTTGAGTGAGAGCAGTCTTTCGAAGACCGGTGTGTTCGATCATGCACCGATCATCAAACTGCGCGACGAATACCTGGCTGATAAAAAAGTGAATTATCAAAAATTGTGGCAGGTGCTGATGTTCCAGCTCTGGTACAATCAATGGATCGAAAAAT
>JBJMLU010000023.1:0-2829 GCA_045805145.1 Flavisolibacter sp.
CAATTTCATACGTAAGTACTTTTCATCGGGTCAGAGATTATCATAAAGTATTAAAAGCAGATTAGAGCGAGTGGGAAAATATATAGAACCATATTGTTTGACTTTTGTATTTTTTTTGGTTGGATATTTTTGCTTCAGGTTAGCGTTTCGAAAACCAAGCTTAAAATGGGAATTAAAAGAGGCCAAATATCCTACTACTTACAACTACAAGTGGCTTAATATAGTAATAGGAACGGCATTTATTTATTTTGGAATGAAGTTACACATAGCTGTTATCAAAGCTTCGTGGTAACATTAAATCGTCTCCAGCTGAGAAAGTTATTAATGATTTATGATTCTAATTAGGTGAAAATTTGGGTGCAAATAAAAATGGTCATAAATTGTTTTCTTATAACTCACTGATTATTAGGTGGATCCTGCTGGGATCGAACCAGCGACCCTCTGATTATGAGTCAGATGCTCTAACCATCTGAGCTAAGGATCCAAATTTTTTAAGAACTATATGGATGTCACTGATTGCAAAAGAACTTTAAAGTCTTGTCATTCTCACTCTTCAACTTCCTCGCAAAAATTTCAGGGAAGAAAATCTCAAGGCCGACAAAAATAACAAAAGAGACCGATTATTTCACTTCTTCAAAATCAATATAGTCTCCAGTGGATTTAGAGCTCTCGGCAGGCTTCTGCTTTGTTTCGCTCCGGTTTTGAAAGCCTTCTGTATGCTGTCGCATGCGCTGGTTCATGTCGCGAAAACCACGACGCACCTGTCGAGTGGTGCGCACCAGCGGCAGGATGAATTCGAAGAGGAGCTTATAGCCGAGATAGAAAACAAAAACGTAAAAAAGAAAACTTAAAATCATAATCATCAAAGGTACAATTGCTGTTTTATCGAATTTGGATTTGGAATGTATTTAACGTTTGCCTTACCTTTGCCAAGGCAATGTAAATGATGGAAGGGAACGGAAGCGTTCCCTTCTTCTTTTGAGTTATGCAAACGGAAACGCAAATTCGGACCATAGAAGAAAAGATCAAGGCCCTGATGGCAGTACATCCATCTCATTTCCTGGTAGAGATCAGGATCAAGCCCACAAACAATGTGAAGGTCTTTATTGATGCGGACGAAGGCGTTATCCTTTCCGACCTGATCGAATACAACCGGAAGCTTTATCGCCAACTGGAAGAGAGCGGAATGTTTCCGGACGGAGATTTTTCACTGGAAGTATCTTCTCCCGGACTGGATGAACCACTAAAATTGTTTCGCCAGTACAAAAAGAACCTGGGAAGATATGTGGACGTAACCCTCAGCGACGGAGCCAAAAAAGAAGGAAAACTCATCGAGGCCACCGTTGACGGTATTGTCATCGAAACCGAAACAGGAAAGGGAAAAAAGAAAGAAATCAAACAGGAATCGCTCTTGTTTGAACAGATAAAGAGCACGAAAATTCAAATAAAATTTTAAGAAGCTACTGGCTAATGGCTATTAGCCAGCAACTATCAGCTAAAAGCAATCTTTATGGCAAGTATCAACCTCATGGAGGCATTCCAGGAATTCAAGGATGCCGAGAATATCGACCGTCCTACGCTGATGCGCGTAGTAGAAGACGTGTTCAAAACACTGCTCCGTAAAAAATATGGCAGCGATGAAAATTTTGACGTCATTGTAAACGCAGAAAAAGGCGACCTGGAAATTTTCCGCCGTCGCACCATTGTGGAAGATGGCGATATTTACAATACATTAGAGGAAATTGAATACAAGGATGCCGTGAAAATTTCTCCCGACTATGAAGTGGGAGAAGAATTGTATGAAGAGGTGAACCTGGTGGATTTTGGAAGGCGTGCCATTCTTGCCGCCAAGCAAACCCTCGCCAGCCGCATCTCGGATCTGAAAAAAAATGTGCTGGCAAAGAAATACCAGGACCGCATTGGTGAGATCACCAGCGCGGAAGTTTACCAGGTCTGGAAAAAGGAAATCCTTTTGCTCGATGAGGAAGGCAATGAACTGATTCTTCCCAAGAGCGAACAGATTCCTCAGGACTATTTCAAAAAAGGAGAGAACATCCGTGCTGTTGTGAAAAAAGTGGATATGAAAAACAACACGCCAGTGATCATCCTGTCCCGTACTTCACCCGATTTTCTGGCAAAGCTTTTGGAAATAGAAGTTCCCGAGATTTTCGATGGACTGATTGTGATCAAAAGAATAGTACGTGAGCCCGGCGAAAGAGCCAAGGTGGCCGTAGAATCTTACGACGACCGCATTGATCCTGTTGGCGCTTGTGTGGGAATGAAAGGAAGCCGTATCCACGGAATTGTACGGGAATTGAAAAATGAAAATATTGACGTGATCAACTGGACCAACAACACCCAGCTGCTCATTCAACGTTCGCTGACACCCGCCAAGATCACTTCCATGGAATTAGACCAGGAAGCAAAGCATGCAGATGTCTACCTTCGTCCCGATCAGGTATCACTCGCCATTGGAAGAAGAGGCGTGAACATCAAACTGGCTTGCGAGCTTACAGGCTATGAACTGGATGTATATCGCGACAACGAAGGAGAAACAGAAGAATTCGATATCGACCTGGAGGAATTCAGCGACGAGATTGAAGGGTGGGTGATCGATGAACTGAAACGAGTGGGTTGCGATACGGCAAGAAGCGTATTGGACCTGACTGCAGAAGAACTGGAACGCAGAACCGACCTGGAAAAAGAAACCATCGGAGAAGTGAGGAAGGTGCTTCAGGCTGAATTTGAAAAAGAGTGAAGTCAAAAGTGAAAAGTCAAAAGCAAAAACGTAGAGAGGTTTCTGAATGAAGACTTACTTCAGGCATCGAA
>JBJMLU010000024.1:0-16458 GCA_045805145.1 Flavisolibacter sp.
ACGTCATTGCGAGCGAAGCGAAGCAATCCCCTGCCTACCAGTAGTACTAACCGCCCTTTAGTCCACCGACTCTGAACTTTGAACTTTGAACTCTGAACTAGTCTCTCATGCAGGAGTTTTTTGCAAAGAATAAGATACAGTCAGTGATTGGGCACTATGAGGTGGACAAAAGAAACATTTACTATGCAAGTATTGGAGAAGACCATTTGCCGGCAATTCTGTTTATTCACGGATCACCTGGTTCAATCAAAGACTTCCTGCCTTTTTATATAGATCCGGAATTAATTGAAAGATTTTCCCTGTACGCGATTGACCGTCCTGGCTATGGACTCACCAATGGAGGAGCCGAGCCTAAGGTGCTGAAACAATCGGAAATGATTTCTGTGCTCACACAAAGGATACATCGCGTTCATCAACCACTGATCATTTTTGCGCAGGACTATGGTGCGCTTGTTGCCACATGCATGGCTATGCAGTATCCAAATCTAATTCAGGGACTGGTGTTGCTGGACCTGTCGTTGAGTGGAAGAACTACAAAAAAATCTGACCTCGTTGCGCTGTTCAACAACAATTTGTTCCGCAAATGGCGACCTGTTTCATTTCAGATGGCAGCGATTGAAAAACGCAATCAGGGAAAGGAGCTAAAAAAAATTTTGCCCTCGTGGAAGAAGATTGTCATGCCTGTAACTTGTCTGTATTCCGAAAAAAATGCAGCGTTTTCTGCTAGTGCGAAATTTTTAAAAGAGCAACTTGCACACCTTTCTTATCTCGATTTTGCTTATTTAAACTGCAAGCCCCGAAAGATGATCCAGCAGAAAGAGAAGGTGATCAGGGAAAAGATTTTAAATATTTTTCAAATGATCCAGCCACATTAATTTTTTTTAAAATCGGAACTCTACGATTTGACTTGCAAGTTTTCCACAACAAAAATTTTTTCCCCTTTACAGCTGTTAAAAACAGTGTTTTTCGTAGAAGTCCGATTGTATTTTTCATGGCCGGAGAGTATGTTTACCGAAGAATTTTACATCCACTTCTACTGAAAACCTTCAGCAAGGAATTACCCGTACGCCCATTCCGAAGCTATCCAAAGTCTCATTCGGATTATCCTGAAAAATCATAGCATCCAATTTTCTGTGAGCATTTTTTAATCGCTAAAAGTACTGCTATGAAACACAAACAACACGTTGAAAAAGACTATGGACAAGACCTCTTACACAGTATTATTTTCCTGATCCTGTTGGCTGTTGTGCTCTGGTATTTAAAAGTTTGATCCTCCTTGTTTCATTGTATGCTATTCTGGTTGTTCCGAAAGGTGATGGCCAGAATAGTTTTTTATTGTAGTGAATTCCTCTTAACTTTTTCCCGTAAGCAAAGTCAGATACCTGTAGTGAGCACTTTAATTTAAACCTCATTGCAAGCGCAGCGAAGCGATCTCTGTTCGAGACGCACTTAATTTGCCTAACTAGTAAAAACTTTTAATCGTTACAGGAATATTCTGCTGAATTGAATTACAGGAGTACAAGGGTGCGACGCAACAGAAGATGGTAGTAGCACTTCTGTTGACTCCATCATCATCATCAGGCTTCATGCTTCATAAAATAGTAAAGCACTTCTATTGAATGTAGTTTCAAAGAAAAAAAACAAGAACATAAACAATCATCATAAAATATCAACAACACTCTCGCCGCAGCTATACCTGCGGCCAAAAGCTAACTCCTATAAGCTATAAGCTTCCAATAAATCTTCTTCGAATTATCAGACTCCTCTGCGAAATCCTCAAATCTCCCTAATCTGCGATACATTTAACCCCGCGATGGAATTTGAACAGATATACACGGAAAAAAGGATTGGATCCGACAAAATACCTCCCGGCCCGCGATCCGGATTTCAAAGAGACTTCGACCGGCTGATCTTTTCATCTGCCTTCCGCAGACTGCAAAACAAGACGCAGGTCTTTCCGCTTCCAGGCACCGCCTTCGTTCATAACCGTCTTACGCATTCACTCGAAGTAGCATCGGTTGGACGATCGCTTGGAAAAATGATTGGAGAGCAGATCAGCACTTCGTTCAAAAACAAGGAGGAGGTATATGAGTTTTACCGGTACGAGCTTGCGAATGTGATTGCCGCCGGATGTCTGGCCCACGACATCGGCAACCCGGCATTTGGACATTCGGGAGAAAAAGCCATCTCGGCTTATTTTATCGAAAATGCGCAATCGCAAATTAGTGGGAGTTGCCTCTCTTCATTTTTTTCTGAAAAGGAATGGAAAGACCTCAGCTCCTTCGAGGGGAACGCCAATGCAGTGAGGGTGCTCACGCACGCATTTCGAGGAAGGTTCAGGGGCGGGTTTGGGTTAACCTATACCACCATTGCTTCCATCCTCAAATATCCCTGCGAGTCGGTAGCAGTAAACAAAGCATTCAGGCACCGGAAGAAATATGGTTTTTTTCAAACCGAAAAAGAAACCGTCAGGAAGATCGCAGAGGAACTGCACATGATCAGGGAAACGGCTGAACCGCTTGTATTCAAAAGGCACCCATTCGTGTACCTCGTAGAAGCTGCAGACGATATCTGTTACAGCATTGTGGACATGGAAGATGCACACCGGCTCGGAATCCTTCAAAAAAAAGAAGTGGAGGATGCATTTATGGAAGTGATCCGGTCGATCAATAGTGAAGCAGCCGATAAAACTTTTCCATATTACAACAGCATTGAAGACACCAGTGAGGCCATTGCATTTCTGAGAGCACGAATCATCAATATGCTGGTGCAGGAAGCAACAAAAGTTTTTCTCGACCATCGTGAGTTCATCCTGCAGGGCAAGTTTGAACAGACCCTGCTCGGGGAGATAGAAAAGCAACACAGCGCCCTGAAACAAATAGAAGATATTTCAATAAAAAGAATTTATGGACATGCTACCGTGATGCAGATTGAGATCGCCGGATATAATGTGATGTCGGAACTGCTGCAGCTGTTTATTCCTGCACTCTTAAAAGAAAAGCCTTCGCACAAGGAAGAAAAAGTGCTGCAGCTCTTTCCTTTCCAGTTCACCGAATACCAGACCACTTCTTCCAGTTATGAAAAAGTGATGAGCGCACTGGATTACCTCAGCGGAATGACCGATGAATATGCTACTGAGATTTACCGAAGGTTGAAGGGAATTGTTATTCCAAGCCATTAAAAGGAAGGTGAGGAAGCTTTTGGCTGTTAGCTAATGGCTGTTAGCTGATGGCTGTTAGTCAAAGGCGGTTGGGCCAAGGACAGATAGCCAACAGCTAACAGCCATTAGCTAACAGCTTTATCTTTTACCGTAGATAAGAAAACTTTCCCTTGATTGATAAAATTGGACTAACTTAGAAAAAGCAGTTCTGTTTCTCATGTAAGCAATCGTTTACAGGGTGGGATGAAGCTTCGGCGTTCATTCCACCTTTTTGTTTTTATAGGGCTTGTGTAACCGCAACGGATAGGGAGATTGCAACCAACACAAGTAAAACTTCCCTGCTCCCTTTTCCTTCATTGCGGCTCCTCACTTTGTTTGTAATTGACATACGTATTACACCCGTTCTTACGTTTTTATCAATGGTATTATTGCAGCAGTTTCCTGAAAGGATATTGAGATCTTTTCCTTGGAAAACAGAAGCCCGGACTGTATTTTCACATAAGGTCAACCGCCTGCACAAAACACCTATTCGTCTATATATACATATCTTTAACAATTATTTTCTTTGATTTGCCTAAACTATCCAGGATGAGCCACCGTATCGAATCTTGCCTCTTTTTACTGCTTATTTTTTCCCTACCAGTTTTCGCTCAAAAAAAAGATAAGTCAAGGCAGGAACAGTGTGGAACAGTGAACCGTCTCGACCTGAAATTTGCTCAAAACCCCGATCTCAAAATAAAATTCGAACGCCAGCGCGACCTCTTCAATCTTCGGCTCTCGCAGGTGAAGAGCGAAAAAATAAATGCAACGCAAAGAACCACTGCGACCAATTATATTCCCGTCGTTTTTCATATTGTGCTTTCCAATCCCAACATAGTTACGGATGCACAAATTCAGGCACAGCTGGATACTTTGAACCGCGATTTTTTTGGCAGCAATGGAGATTCTGTGAACATTCCTTCCTGGTTCAAACCACTGTATGGAAAATCTTCCATTCAGTTCTGCCTCGCACAAAGAACACCGGATGGCGATGCAACAAATGGTATCGAAAGATCCAGCACCAACGCTTCATCCTTTGGTATTGATGATGCCGTGAAGCATACGAACCAGGGCGGAGTGGATATCTGGAATGGTGATAAATATTTTAACGTCTGGGTCTGTAATTTATCAAACGGAGTATTGGGTTATGCCAGCTTTCCCGATGATGGATCGCCAAATGAACAGGGTGTTGTGATCGACTACCGTTCATTGCCAGGCGGATCAGCATATCCGGCATTCAACCAGGGAAAGACACTGACCCACGAAACCGGGCATTATTTTAATCTTTATCATATATGGGGCGATGATGGTGGAGCCTGTACAGGTACGGATTTTATTTCGGACACACCTAACCAGGCCGATTATACCAGTGGTACATTTAATGGCGTCAAAACAGATGCATGCACTACGGGGGGCAACGGCGTTATGTATCAGAACTACATGGACTATACAGATGATATAGACCTGGTGTTGTTTACAACGGAGCAGGTGAACAGGATGGAAAGTGCCATGACCACCTACCGTTCCTCATTATTGATTTCAGATGGATGTCAGCCAGCTGTTCTGAAAAATTTTAATAGCCAGCTTCGGTCCATTGATCAACCTGCGCAAAGATTGTGTTCTGGTTCTTTTTCACCCGTGATCACCATTCGCAACAAAGGTATTCAAACCCTTACTTCACTTCAGGTGACTACCAGGATCGACAACGGTGCGAGCACCTCCTATACTTGGAACGGATCGCTTGGCCAACAGTCTTCGGCTAGTATCACGCTCCCTAATTTGACTGCTCCTGTGGGCCTACATCAAGTAACCATTTATACTTCCAATCCCAATAGCAATGCCGATGAAGATCCCAGCAACGACACCTTAAGTCTGAGTTTTCAATTCTATGCACCTGTTGCCACCGTATCGGAAAGCTTCGAGTCAAGCACGTTTCCACCTTCGGGTTGGGACATTGTGAATCCCGATCAATCCATCACATGGCAGCGGGTAACAGGAGTGGGCAAAAGCGGTAATGCCAGCGTGATGATCAATAATTATGACTACCAGGATGTGGGACAAAAAGATGATCTGCGTATGCCTACCATCAATGTGCCTACATCAGTTGACTCAATCTTCCTTTCCTTCCAGGTTGCAGCAGCTACTTATACGGCGCTCAGTACTTCAGGAAATATCTGGGATACACTTGAAGTTCTGGCCAGCAGGGATTGTGGCCTTACTTATACCAGCCTGTATAAAAAATGGGCAGGAACGCTCGTCACCTCGAAAACAACTGTCGGCACAGCATTTGTGCCCGCCTCTTCGGAGTGGCGAAAGGATTCGATAAACCTGGGCAATTTTATCGGTGCCAATAATCTTTTATTGACCTTCCGCAATACAACGGGTTATGAGAATAATGTTTACCTGGATGATATCAACGTTCGTGTGGTGAGCATCAATCCAAATCTTAAAAGGGAAGGGTTCCTTATAACGCCCAACCCGACTTCCGGAAACATTGCTGTTCAATTTTATCCTCAGCCCACAAGGCTCGTAGGCATACAGGTTATGAGTGCCACAGGACAAAAACTTTCTGAACTGGTCGTGCACAACAACGCGGCGAACTATTACAATTTTGACCTGAGTCTTTATCCTGCAGGCACCTATATGGTAAGAGCTGTTTTTGATGACAAGGTAATAGTAAAGAAGATTGTGAAACTGTGAGAAAGAGTTGATAGTTGATAGTTGGTAGTTGATAGTGGTTGGTAGATTTTGAGTGGGTGGTATTTTCTGGAGGTCGTTAAATTGTTTGCAGATTTTTTGTTTAATGATATTTTTTCTACGTTGTTAAAATCCTTCCGGAGTTATTATAAATCTCGGTAGGAATAATTCCAAATTCCAAATTCCCAATTCCACCTCAATACCTTTTCTTTTTGTTTACCTACTTCATTTTGTTTTTAATGATTGCTTCCGGGATGGCGCTGAGTATTAAAGCACGGAAGCTCACAAGGTCTGGTGCACTCATGGGTGGATTGATTGCCCTGTTGCTTTTTGCAGGAACAGGATGGATGGGCATTATACTCATGGCCCTGTTCTTTGCACTGGCTGTTGCAGCAACGGCCTGGAAAAAAGAATGGAAAGAAAACAGGGGCGTGGCCGAAAAAAATAAAGGTAGACGAAATGCAGGGCAGGTTCTGGCCAATGCAGGACTGGCAGCCTGTTTCGGACTGATGATCGTTCTGTTCCCTTCATTCGCGATTCAGCTGAAGGTGATGATAGCGGCCTGTTTTTCTTCTGCCACGGCAGATACTCTTTCATCGGAACTGGGTACTGTATTCGGAAAGAAGTTTTATCATATTCTTTCGTTGCAAAAAGATCAGAGAGGGCTTGATGGAGTGGTCAGCCTCGAAGGTTTGCTGATCGGAGTGTTTGGTAGCGCTATCATTGCGCTTGCATTTGGATCATGCATGCACGATCAAAGATTTTTTTTGACAGTGCTGATTGCAGGAACGATAGGCAACCTTGCTGACTCCGTCCTCGGTGCAGCCCTGGAGAGAAAAGGTAAGCTTGGAAATAATGCAATCAATTTTATCAATACCCTTGTTGCTGCTTTGGTGGTGTTGCTCTACTCGTTGAAATAGCAATGGATCTTACTGCATCAGATTTTGAACGGAAGGATAGAGGAGGCAATAGTTTCGATAATTCTTTTCATAGACTTCCTGATACTCCTTCCTTGGCTCGGTTGTCTTTGCTTCCGGCCGGCGTAAATCCTGGTAGTCAGAAATCTGGCCCATGCTTTTCAAAACAAGAAAGGCTGCTCCCAGCGCGGATGCATCTTCTGTTTGCCAAACGCAGATATTTTTTCCGGTAATATCTGCCAGCATTTGTATCCAGGCAGCGGAATGAATAAATCCTCCGCTGGCATGTATGGAATGAACGCTTTTCAATTCTTCTTCAAGCAGTTCAAGGATCTGTCGCAGGTTGAAGCAAACTCCTTCAAGGGCAGCTCTCAGAAAATGACCTAATTGATGCTGTGGCCTGACACCAAAAAAAACTCCGGATGCATTTTCATTCCAGATAGGTGCCCTTTCTCCATGAACATAAGGAAGAAAGATCATTCCTTCACTTCCTTCGCTTGTATTTTCTATTTGTTGTAAAACCTTTTCAATTTTCTTTTCGTCACCTGGAAAAAAACTGCTGGCGAGCCAGTCAAGGATATTGCCGCCGTTGTTGACCGGGCCTCCGCTGATATAAATTTTCTCATCGAGCAGATAGTTAAAAGTCATGGAGGTTTCATTCACGATAGGTTTTGATGAAGCCACACGAACAGCGCCGCTGGTGCCAATAGTGATGGCTGCTATGTTTTCTTGAAGTGCATAGGTGCCCAAATTAGCCAGGCAACCATCGCTGGACCCGATGCAGAAGAGCGTTTGGGAAGAAATGTGGATGTCACGAACAGCATCATCCTGCACATTTTGTTTTGTATAACTGGTGTTGACTGGCTTTGACAGCTGATTTACATTAATACCTGGCAGTGATAATGCCTGCTGGTCCCAGGATTTTTTTTCAATGTCGAACATTCCTGTGGCAGAAGCCAATGAATAATCTACAGCGTATTCTCCAAAAAGCCGGAACCAGATGTATTCCTTAATGGAAATGAACTTGCCTGTTCTTGAAAAAATTTCCGGAAGATTTTTCTGAAACCAGATGATCTTGCACAGTGGCGACATGGAATGAATGGGTGTGCCGCATCTGCGGTAAAGAGCTTTTCCTGTTTCGGTGTTCCTGAGTTCTTCGGCAATTTTCGTGCTGCGTGCGTCGGACCAAAGCAGGACACGTGAAAGTGGTTTGCCTTCTTTGTCTACCGCCATGATGCTGTGCATGACACAACTAAAGGAGACCGCAACAGGCACTGCACCCATCTCTTTGATCAGTTGCTCCATTCCTTTCAGACAGGCATTGTACACATCCTCAGGCTCCTGTTCCTGGTATCCAGGTGAGGGTTGTAACGTAGTGTAGAAATACTGTTTGCTGCGCAGCGCATTCCCAGAAAAATCTACGGCCAGTGCTTTCACACTTCCTGTTCCAATGTCCAGACCCAGAACATAGGGCTGCATAATTGTGCTTTAAGCAGCAAAATAGATAATTAAAAGGATGGAAATAAAAACCAGGCAAGCAGACGTTCTTTGAAATAGATCTCAGGATATTTCGGACAGAGAGCTTGAATAGAAAACTTCTTGTCTGTTCAAGGGGCAAATCGATTTTGAAAGAAGTCCAATCGGGCTCGTCTCGGAACCGGTGTAAAAAAAGCCTCCGTAGAGGCTTTTTTTCGTCATTCTTCATTGTCCATCACCTTTATGATATAGCCAAACAATCCTTTTGATTCATCATCAGGACCTGCGGCAAAGTATAGTCGGTTGGGATCGATGGTGGAAGTGCTGGGTGGAAAACTGAGTGCCCAAAGTCCATCAATGATCAGTGCTTGATTTTTTGCTCCCCTGAGTTGTCCCAAAAATTTTCCTTCCGTGCTGTAAGCGTTGATCCTTCCGTCTCCAAAATTGCCTACGAGAATGGCAGGTTGCAATTTATGATCATCATGATCATCGTCGCCATCATCAAAGAATCCGGCGGGTGCCATAGTCAGGCCCCAGGGTGCATTGAGGGTTCCATGTTCAGCAAATCTTTTTGCCAGAGTGCCATCAGGACGATAAATATCTACAAAGCCTCTACCTGCACCGGGATCTTCATCTCCTGTTGCCGGATCCACTTTCGCATAAGCTACATAGAGCATACCTCCAATATTCTGAATATTAAAAGGCGCATAATCCATGGGAATATTATGATCCGTGAAAGGCATCGTGGTTACTGGAGCCCAGTTGTTGTCCCAGACATTGATCTTTCTTGCTTTGAAATTGGCTGCATACAAAAAATTGGTCCCGCCATTGTTGGCCAGTGCCAGTCCTGTAAATGCAGAAGAAGGAACGGTCAGTTTTCTAAAAGCCTGATGGCCCTGAGCGCCATTCCAGGCCGAGATCACACCATCTTCTCCGGCAAAAATGAATCTTGCTGCACCACCGGTGGGAAGAGGGAAATCAGTTGCAGAAGCACTAAATACGACGCCCGTGGGTTCGCCATCTTGTGTTCCAGTGGGAGAAGGAATGTGAACCGGGCTGATGCCCAGGGCAACGCCTTCTGAATTATAAATGTCGCTCACGTGACCGTCGTGCGAGCTTACCCAGGGAGTTCCTCCACTGGAAAAAGCGATACCCCAGGCATTGACCAGCGTGGGATCGGTGTGCGCAGCGCCGAAACTACCATCGGTAGATACCAAATTCACCGTGTCGAAATGCCCGATCTTTTTTTTGCTGCTCGATTTTTTTGCAAGAACGTCTTGCTGTTGCGAAGGATTGGTCTCATAAGTTTTTTGACAGCCTGCAAAAATAAGGCAGGCAGAAGCCGCCAGCAGTAATGCCGGTCGGAAGACTGTTGGTTTGATCATGTTCATAAAACGTATTTGAGGTTGAGAAATGGCGGAGGAAGAGTTCGGAGTACGGAGTTCAGAGTTCGGAGTCGGGAGTACGGAGTTCAAAGTTCAAAGTTCAAAGTTCAAAGTTCAAAGTTCAGAGTTCAGAGTTCAGAGGTCGGAGTTCAGAGGTCGAAGATTGTAATTCGAAGATCAGAGTTTGGAAGTATGAGTTCGGGGTTCTTGAGTCCAGACTCCCGCCTTTGAACTTTGAACTTTGAACTTTGAACTCCGACTTCTACAAAGTACGTAGTAACAAAAAATAGGTTGCTATCGGGCGAGAGAAAGGACTTCAGGATATTTGTGGGCGCTGGCTGTATTTAGGAAAAGAACAGTAGCGTTTTCCCTGATCAATTTTTTTTGGCGGAGTTCTTTCAAACCTTGCCAGGCGGCAGCACCTTCCGGAGAAATCAGGACGCCTTCAGCACGGGCCAGTTCTTTCACGGCTTCGCGGATGGAATTCTCCGGGAGCGATATAACGGTCCCTTCTGATTCTTTTAAAACTTTTTGGATCAGGTCCATTCCAAAAGGTTGCGGCACTACGAGTCCTTCAGCAATGGATGGTTTCGCGTGAAAATTTTCTTTCCAGTTTTCAGGATGATGCATCGCGGCTTCAACAGAGGCGCAAGACTGAGACTGCACCGAGATCATGCAAGGAAGTTTTCCTTTGATCCATCCCATCTCTTTCATTTCCTGGAAAGCTTTCCATATGCCAATCAGTCCTGTTCCTCCGCCGGTTGGGTAAACAATATAGTCAGGCAATACTCCATCCAATTGTTCAAAAATTTCATATCCCATGGTCTTCTTTCCTTCAATGCGGTAGGGCTCTTTCATGGTAGACAGATCGAAGTAGTGATTGTCCCTGTTTATTTCCATCATGGTTTTTGCGCAGTCATCGATCAATCCATCTACTTCAATGAGCTTCGCGCCATAGAGCCTGCATTCTTCCTTGAATATGCGAGAGCTCATTCTGGGCATCACCACAACGCATTCCGCTCCGGCATGGGCAGAATAAGCAGCAAGTGCGCTACCTGCATTGCCGGCGCTGGGCATGATGAAACGTTTGATACCAAGCTCCATAGCTTTCGACAGGGCCACGCTGATCCCTCTTGATTTAAAGGACCCGGTAGGATTTTGCGATTCATCTTTCATCAACAATTGGTCAAAACCATATTGGCTTGCCAAACGCTTAAGTGAAACAATTGGTGTCATTCCTTCTCCAAGAGAAATGATATGATTGAAATCAGCAAGCGGAAGCATTTCGAAATAACGCCACATACCGGATTCCCTTCCAACAAAAATGTCTGGCAAAGGAGTTTTGATCAGGTAGCGGACCAGCAGCGGCTGGTTACAGCAAGTCGCGAAATGCTGGATGCTGTGAAGAGAATAATCCTTACCACACAGCGGACAATAAAGAACGGAGGCAAGAGAAGGGCCAGGCTTTTTCATCTGAATTGACAGGGGTTAAAAAAATAGAATACGCATCCCATTTCCAAAAGTAGCCAATGATGCCCTGGTCCAAACGGAAGAGACCGGGTGAAGGCCTGGTCAAAATTCACCAACAATCCGTTAAAAAGGCCTGGAAAGGGCTTAGTTAGCCGTCATATATTGGATGGGCTCAAATGCAATCCAGGCAAAGGCTTCAGGCGATATTGCCCTGTTTTACCAATGTAAAATGAACGTAATTTTGTTTTCACAACCAGGCTGCATCTGATTAGCTTAGGTGATTGAGCTTCCCGTTCCGGAGCTTATAAAATTTTCTTTAAACTTATGGCAGACAATAAAATTTTTATTTTCGACACCACCCTCAGAGATGGTGAACAGGTTCCGGGATGCAAACTCAATACATCTGAGAAACTGGACCTGGCCCTGGAACTCGAAAATCTGGGAGTGGACATCATCGAAGCCGGCTTTCCCATTTCCAGTCCCGGCGATTTTGAATCGGTGAACCAGATCTCGAAAATAATTAAAGAAGCTACCGTGTGTGCTCTGAGCAGGGCTGTGGAAAAAGATATCGAAGCGGCTGCTCAAGCCCTTCGCTACGCACGCCGCCCACGCATTCATACCGGAATTGGAACTTCTGATTTTCATATCAAAAGTAAATTCAAAGCCAGCCGTGAAGAAATTCTTCAGAGAGCCGTACAGTGTGTAAAATGGGCGCGCAATTTTACCGACGATGTGGAGTTCTATGCAGAAGATGCGGGCAGAACAGACAATGAATTCCTGGCCCGCGTGGTGGAAGCTGTGATTGCCGCCGGCGCTACTACCGTGAATATTCCGGACACTACGGGTTATTGTCTTCCGCAACAATACGGAGAGAAAATTGCCTATCTGGTAAACCATGTTTCCAATGTAGACAAGGCTGTACTTTCCTGTCATTGCCATAACGATCTGGGATTGGCCACAGCAAATTCTATTTCTGGCGTCATCAATGGAGCAAGACAGATCGAGTGTACTATCAATGGACTTGGTGAAAGAGCAGGAAATACTTCTCTTGAAGAAGTGGTCATGATCCTCAAACAACATCATCATCTCGGACTCTATACCAATATCAAAACACAGCAACTCAACCCGCTGAGCAGAAAAGTTTCCGACACCATGCGCATGCCGGTTCAACCCAACAAGGCCATTGTTGGTGCCAATGCATTCTCACATTCATCCGGTATTCACCAGGATGGATTTTTGAAAGATGCACTCACTTATGAGATCATCAATCCCGAAGAAGTAGGCGCAGAACAAAGCAAGATCGTTCTTACAGCCCGCAGCGGAAGAAGCGCGCTGGCTTATCGTTTTCAAAAATTGGGATATCAATATACGCGTAACGACATCGACGTGCTGTATGAGGCTTTCTTGAAAATTGCAGATGCAAAAAAAGAAGTGAAAGAAGAAGACCTCGATCAGCTGGCAAAACAATACCAATCAGAAACCATTCTCGCATAATATCATGGCAAAGACGCTCATAGAAAAGATCTGGGACAGGCACCTGGTTAAATCCATTCCTGATGGCCCGGATGTCATTTATATCGACAAACATTTTATTCATGAAGTAACGAGCCCACAAGCCTTTGCCGGACTTGAAAAAAGAGGGCTAAGCGTTTTTCGTCCTAATCAGGTGGTGGCAACAGCCGACCACAATGTTCCCACCATCAATCAGCACCTGCCCATCCGCGATCAGCTTTCGCGATTGCAGGTAGACCAGCTCATTGAAAATTGTGCAAAGCACGGAATTGAATTATATGGACTCGGACATCCTTACCAGGGCATCGTTCATGTGATCGGACCTGAACTGGGCATCACACAACCCGGTATGACCATTGTATGTGGCGACAGTCATACTTCAACACATGGTGCATTTGGTTCTATTGCATTTGGGATTGGTACCAGTGAAGTGGAAATGGTTTTTGCTTCGCAATGCCTGTTGCAGAATAAGCCCAAACTGATGCGCATCAACATCGAAGGGAAATTGAACAGCGGTGTCGTATCGAAAGACATCATTCTTTATATCATCTCGAAAATATCTTCCAGTGGCGCTACCGGATACTTTGTAGAATTTGCAGGGTCAGCTATTCGTTCCCTTTCCATGGAAGCGCGCATGACCATCTGCAACATGAGTATTGAAATGGGTGCTCGTGGCGGAATGATTGCTCCGGATGAAACT
The DNA here is from genome assembly GCA_045805145.1 of Flavisolibacter sp. Taxonomy (GTDB): domain Bacteria; phylum Bacteroidota; class Bacteroidia; order Chitinophagales; family Chitinophagaceae; genus Flavisolibacter. The sequence goes on from JBJMLU010000024.1 coordinate 13,357, forward strand.
ACTTTTAATTATATAAAGGGAAGAGAGTTTGCTCCCAAAGGAGATCAATGGAATAAGAAGTGGAAGGAGTGGCAGCAACTGTACAGCGATGACGATGCTGTGTTTGATAAAGAGATTGATATCCAGGCATCCGATATAGATCCCATGATCACTTATGGTACAAACCCTGGATTGGGTATTGCCATTGGTGGACTGATTCCGACACTGGAAAGTATTCCTGAGGAAGGCGAAAGAAAAAATATAGTAAAGGCACTCGAATACATGGGACTGCAAGCAGGAAAGCCCTTGAAAGGAATGCCGGTTCAGAATGTATTTATCGGAAGTTGTACCAATTCACGCATTGAAGATCTTCGCATGGTTGCAAGTGTTGTAAAGGGAAGAAAGAAGAACGAACATGTCAAGGTGATGATTGTTCCTGGTTCGCAACAAGTGGCTGCGCAGGTAAAGGCGGAAGGTCTGGATAAGATTTTTACAGAGGCAGGATTTGAAGTGAGACAGGCTGGATGCAGCGCATGCCTTGGGATGAATGAAGACAAAATTCCCTCTGGAGAATATTGCATTTCTACCAGCAATAGAAATTTTGAAGGACGCCAGGGTGCCGGTGCCCGCACATTATTGGCTAGTCCGCTTACAGCAGCGGCTGCGGCCATTACCGGAGTAGTAACGGATGTTCGTGAACTTTTAAGTTAAACACATGCAAGCGATCAATATCATTAAAAGCAGGTTTGTTCCCCTGCCCATAGAAAACGTTGACACCGACCAGATCATTCCTGCCCGTTTTTTAAAAGCAACAACGAAAACCGGGTTTGGAAAAAATCTTTTTCGCGACTGGCGTTATGAGCAGGACGATGAAAGGAAGCCCAGGCCTGATTTTGTTTTGAACAAACCCGAATATTCGGGAGAAATTTTGGTAGCAGGAAAAAATTTTGGATGTGGATCGTCCAGAGAACATGCTGCATGGTCCATTCAGGATTATGGATTCAGGGTAGTGGTATCCAGTTTTTTCGCTGATATTTTTAAGAACAATGCTCTGAATAACGGCGTTCTGCCTGTTCAGGTCTCGGAAGATTTTTTACAGAAGATATTCAGGCAGGGGAAAGATGCTACACTAACCGTGAGCCTGGCCAACCAATCGATTATCATTGATGCAACAGGCGAACAGGAAAAATTCGAGATCAATAATTATAAGAAAACATGTTTGCTGAATGGATATGATGATATCGATTTTCTAATCAGCCTGAAGAAAGACATAGAACAATTCGAAGAACAACACATTTGAAGCTATGAAAAAAAATATTGCCGTCATCCTTGGTGATGGCATCGGACCGGAAGTGACACGACAATCCCTCAAAGTGCTGGATTCCGTAGCGGAAAGATTCAGACATGAATTTCGCTATCAGTATGGACTGATGGGTGCAGATGCGATCGATAAGACGGGAAGCCCTCTTCCCGATGAAACACTGGACATCTGCCTGCAAAGCGATGCTATTCTTTTCGGCGCCATCGGTCATCCCAAATACGACAATGATCCTACTGCAAAAGTTCGTCCGGAGCAGGGATTGCTTAAACTCAGAAAATCATTACAGCTTTTTGCCAATATCCGTCCTGTTTCCACTTATGCTTCACTTCATCATCTTTCTCCGCTCAAAAGTCAAAGACTGGAAGGAGTGGACTTTATCATATTCCGTGAACTCACCGGCGGGATTTATTTCGGGAAAAAAGAAGTGAACGCTGACTATACAGAGGCCTCGGATCTTTGTGTGTACAATAAATCGGAAATTGAACGGATCGCCCATCTTGCCTTCCGGTCGGCACAGCAAAGAAGAAAAAAGCTTACACTCGTTGATAAGGCCAATGTGCTGGAAACCTCCCGGCTCTGGAGAAAAGTTGTGAAAGAACTCTCTTCTCAATATCCGGATGTACAACTTGATTTTCTATTTGTGGACAATGCTTCCATGCAAATCATCCTCAATCCAAAACAGTTTGACGTCGTGCTTACGGAAAATATGTTTGGAGACATCATCAGCGATGAAGCCAGTGTGATCAGCGGCTCATTGGGCATGTTGCCTTCTTCTTCGGTTGGTGCCAGCACGGCTATGTTTGAACCCATTCACGGTTCCTATCCGCAGGCCGCAGGCAAGGATATTGCAAATCCCATCGGATCCATTCTTTCCGTAGCCATGATGCTCGATCATTTCAAGATGACCGAGGAAGCAGGCACCGTGCGCGCCGCCGTGGAGTGGACACTTTCATCGAAGTTTGTAACGCAGGATATAGATCCGGTGAATTATTATTTTACTTCTACTGTTGGTGATCTGGTGAGTGATTATGTTGGCAACAGGCTTTCTACGGATATCAATCAGAAAAATATTGAGTTGAGGAAGTCTACTTTGATTTAAGTAGATATTCAGGCAGCTTCGATAATTTTTGTTCTTTGGCCTTCCGCCAATTGGGAATTAGGTTTATTAAGAATTTTTGAATTGTTTTTTTAGAATTTTTTTAAGGCAGTCTTTTCTTGTTAACAGTGATTTCTTTTAAGAAGTTTTTTTTCTCGGCAGTCAATCCTTAGTATTAGATTTTTGAAGAGAGCTTTTTTAAGGCGGTTATTTCTTAGAGGTTGGTTTTTTTCTTTTTCCACTTTTGGCATTGCCCCAAAAGTGGAGCAAAAGCTCTAGGCAATCCGAATGGCTCCGCCCGGATTGCCAGCCGCGGCACAACGGTCACTCGAAGCGTGTCTCGATGTTGCGCTATACTAGGCAGTCTTTCTCTTTAGATCGAAGTTTATTACAGGTATTTAGTCTTCCTAAGGTCTTAGTGCTTTTAGTCGAAGATGCTAAAGGCGCTGTGTTCCCCCGCCTTTAGCGGGGCGGAACAAGGCGCTGGAACATGCGTTAGGTTCGAAGAGGGCAGTAGGCCGAATCGATTAAGTAAAATAGTTGTGATGTTAAGGTGAGTTTTGGGATGATGTTAATGAATGATCTTGGTTTCATTGTTTTGGAGTGCTTTACTGTTCCTGAGTGTACTGCGAGGCGGTCTTGGGCCTGGTGCTCGCTTCGCTTGCAAGGAGATTGCCGCGCTGCGCTCGCAATGACGCCTAAACTA
>JBJMLU010000025.1:0-7269 GCA_045805145.1 Flavisolibacter sp.
AGATTATATTTTTGAAGCAGCTCGCTCAATCGTTGCTCTTCTTTGAATCCCAGGAATTTTCTTGAGAGCCTGGCTGCATAGTTCATGCCGATGGAAATGGCTTCACCGTGAGAAAGACTGTACTGGGTTTCAAGTGCATGTCCCAGCGTATGGCCAAAATTCAAGAGTTTGCGGTCGCCTTGTTCAAATTCATCCCCCTGAACCACCCTGGTCTTGAGCAGTGCATTGCGCTGAATGAGCAGAGATATTTCTTTTTTTCTTTTCTGATAAAAACCAAGGTCCTTGTTTTCCAATTCGCGGAACATTACAACATCCTTGATGCTGGCATGCTTGATGATCTCCGCAAATCCATTTCTCCATTCTTTATCGGGAAGTGTCTGTAAAAAATTCAGGTCGTGTAAAATAAATTGGGGTTGGCGGATGATGCCGACCATGTTCTTATAAACGCACACATAAATTCCATTCTTTCCACCAATGTAAGCATCCACCATCGCAAGCAAACTGGTAGGAACAAATCCAAAAGCAATTCCCCTCATGTACACCGATGCTACATAGCCTGTGAGATCAGTGACTACACCCCCGCCAATTCCGACGAGCGAAGTTTTGCGGTCTGCCTGGTGGTTGATCAACTGTTCAATCACCCGGTCGGCTGTTCCCTGGTTCTTGTATTCTTCTCCTGCTTTGATGACAATGGTCTTCCATCCCCGGAACCGTTTTTCGTGTTGTGCAAAAACATTTTCATCTGTGAGGAGCACCGTATTTTTCTGGTCAACGATCTTTTTCAGATGAGAAATGTTTGCACCCGGAAAAAAATCCACCGTGCTGTTGCTGAAACGAAATTTTTTTTTCTGCATCAGCTGTTGAACACTTTGGTTTGATGGCTGATGCTTTCCATATGCACGGCATCAAAATATTTGGTAATAAATTCCTTGCTTAGTCCCAGCTTCTCTGCGCGCTGGCAGGCCCGGTTGAGAATCTCATTCCAGCGATTCGTTTGAAGGATGGTGATATTATTTTCCTTTTTGTATTCCGCGATCTTCTCCGATACTTTCATGCGCTGGCTCAGTATCTGCATCATTTCATCATCGAGGTGATTGATCTGGTTACGCAGTTTTTCCAGTGCCGAATGAAATTCCTCAGAAGCCACGTCTTCTTTTCTCCATACAATGTTTCCCAGCAACTCCGCAAGCGTTTCCGGTGTGATCTGTTGCTTGGCATCGCTCCAGGCCTTGTCCGGGTCAATATGACTTTCGATCATGAGACCATCATAGTCAAGGTCGATGGCCTTTTGCGCTACTTCCTGCAGGATGTCTCTGCGTCCGCAGATATGCGAAGGATCATTGATCATCAAAAGCTCGGGATTGCGACGCTTCATTTCAATGGCAAGGTGCCACATCGGAGCGTTGCGGTATTCGGTATTTCCGTATGAAGAAAATCCTCTGTGAATGAGCCCCACGTTTTTGACTCCAGCTTTCACCACTCTTTCTACTGCTCCTGTCCACAGTTCCAGATCAGGGTTGATCGGATTTTTAATCAGCACTGGAACATGCACCCCACGTAGTGCGTCTGCTACTTCCTGAATGCTGAATGGATTGACCGTGGTGCGAGCACCGATCCATAAAACATCCACGTCAAAATGAAGGGCGTCTTCTACCTGTTTGCCTGTAGCTACTTCCACTGTAATAGGAAGACCCGTTTGTTTTTTTGCCTGCTGCAGCCACACCAATCCTTTGGTGCCGATGCCTTCAAAACTTCCGGGGCGGGTGCGCGGTTTCCAGATGCCGGCACGGAGCATGTCTACTTTCCCGGTATCGGCCAGGCGTTGTGCCGTCTCCAAAACCTGGGCCTCTGTTTCAGCACTGCAGGGTCCTGAAATAATCAGGGGTCTCTTTTCCCAGACCTCCTGCACACCGGTCTTCATTTCTTCTGTTGCTTGCATTGTCGTGTATTTAAATTAAATAATGAATTTTTTTAGTTATCCGACCACAGATGTCTCTCGTTCATCCTCCGACTCCCGAGTCACTGTACCCGATTGACGTCATTTAATTATCTTCTTTATCTTATTCGCATTCATCATCAGTTCTTCCAGATATTCATAGTTTTCTTTTTCCAGGCATGCCTTGAATTTCCGGAGCTGGCTAATGTGCTCATTCAACACGTCCAGAACATTCTCCCGGTTCTGCATGAAGATGGACGCCCAGGTAATCGGGTTGCTTTTTGCCAGCCTCACTGTACTTTCAAAACCGCCGCTTGCCAGTTCAAAGATCGCATCCTCTTCCCTTTCTTTTTCCAGCACGGTATTGGCCAGGGCAAAGGACGTGATGTGCGATATATGGCTGATATAGGCCACGTGCACATCATGATCATGGGCATTCATATAAATGAGGTGCATGTTGAGTCTGCGGTACAGGTCTTCCACCAACGCCAGTGCATCGTCGTCCGACTCTTCGCGGTTACAGATCACCGTTGCCTTGTCGACAAAAGCCCCGTGTACGGCGGCTTCCGGACCACTGTACTCGGTACCCCACATCGGATGCGTGGCCACGAACCGTCCTCTCTTCGGATGGTTGCTGATGGACTGAAGGATGGTTTCCTTTGTTGAACCCGCATCCATCACCACCTGGCTTTTTACCCTGTCCATGATCCTGGGCAACAAATCAATGATGGAATGAACAGGTATGGTGAGCACGATCAGGTCAGCCGCGTCCACTGCTTCATCCAGTTTTTTTATTTCATCTACCAGCTGAAGCGAAAGAGCCTTGGACTGATGTTCCCTGCTTTCATCCACACCAATCAGCTTGTCTGCAATTCCCCTGTCCTTCAGCGCGAGGGCCAGTGAGCCGCCAATGAGTCCAACACCAACGATTGCTACCTTCATTTCTTCAAAAAATTTTTAATGCGCTGAATGGATTCATCAAATTTTTCTTCTGTGCTGCAAAGACTTACACGAATAAATTTTTCGCCTTCGGATCCAAAAATACCACCGGGCGTGATGAATACCCTTGCACCTTGCAAAATCTCATCACTCAATGAATAACCATCCTTGTATTCAACCGGAATCTTTGCCCAGAGGAACATGCCTGCCTGTTCTTTTGAATAATTACAGTGCAACAGGTCGAGAAGTTCCCTGGCCTTCAACCTTCTTTTGCGGTACACTTCATTCACTTCATCATACCATTTTTGATCAAGGCTCAAAGCTTTGGCGGCGGCCAGTTGAAGTGGAAGAAACATGCCGCTGTCCATATTGCTTTTAAAGCGCAGCACTTCATCAATTCTTTCCCGGGATCCACAAAGCACACCCACTCTCCAACCGGCCATATTTTGCGACTTGCTCAGCGAATTGAGTTCAATCACCACTTCCTTTGCTCCTTCAGTAGCAAGAAGACTCATGGGATGATCATTGAGAATGAAACTATAGGGATTGTCGTGACAGATCAAAATATTGTGTTTCGTTCCAAAAGCCACGAGTTCACCAAACATTTTTTTTGTTGGAAGTTGTCCCGTGGGCATGTGCGGATAGTTCACCCACATCAGTTTGATGCGGCTCAGATCCACTTTTTCCAGGGCATCAAAATCGATCTGCCAATTATTGGATTCTTTCAAAAGATAGGGAACACATTTTCCACCGGCGAGTTGCACGGCACTGCTATAAGTTGGATAACCCGGATTGGGTATGAGCGCTTCATCACCTTCATTCAGATAAGTCATGCAAATGTGCATGATGCCTTCTTTGGAACCTATCAGCGGAAGAATTTCTGTAGTAGGATCAAGGCTTACGCCATACCATTTCTGATACCAGGAAGCAAAAGCCTTGCGAAGAACTTCGGCGCCCTTGTAGCTTTGATAGGCATGTACGTTGGGCTTTGATGCTTCCTGCTGCAAGGTTTCAATCACGGAATTCTGGGGAGGCCGGTCAGGACTTCCGATACCCAGGTTGATCACGGGCACACCATTCTTATTGAGGTCCTCAATCTCTTTTAGTTTGCGCGAAAAATAGTATTCGCCAATTCCATTCAGTCTGTTGGCTACTGCGATCTTCATCATTTAATGGTTTTTCCTTTTTGATAAACGCCCAGTACCAGGAGCGACTCGGTAATGGGCTTGATCTGCTCCATCACTCTGTGAAATTGTTCCATGTCGTCGAATTCCATATCTGCATGAAAACTGTATTTCCATTCCTGTTCGGGAATGGGAACGCTTTGCAGCTTGCTCAGGTTAATATGACCATCTGCAATTTTAGTGAGCACGCGCGCCAGGCTTCCTCTCGAATGGTCTGTATGAAAATTGATTGAAGCCTTGTTGCCGTCTTCCATTTGTTTGTGCTGGGGCAGAACATAAAGGAACCTTGTATAATTATTTTTATTCGATTGAATTCGTGGCGCGATGAGGTGCAGCTTAAAAAGTTCGGCTGCCAGTTTACTGGCAACCACTGCTACATGTTTGTGTCGGTGCTGATGAATATGTTTTGCGCTCAGGGCCGTGTCTTCTGTTTCTACCAGTTTCCAGGAAGGGTATTTTTCCAGGTAGTCCATGCATTGTAATAGAGCCATGGGATGCGAGTGTACTTCGCGAATGTCGGAAAGCGATACCCCGGGATTGACCATGAGATTCTGGTGGATCTGCAAATAGATCTCTCCACTGATCACAAGTTTCGATTTTTGAAGAAGGGTATAATTAGGAAGAATACTTCCTGCAATGGAATTTTCGATGGCCATGAAACCGCCATCGCTTTCCTTGGGACTGGCTGCGATGCGTACTACTTCTCTGAAAGTGTTGCAGGGAATAACTTCCACGTCTTTTCCCAGAAATTCCTGGGCAGCAATTTGGTGGAAGCTGCCTTCATAACCCTGTATGGAAACTCTCTTTGGCATAAAAAAAAATCCCGGCTCGAGGCCGGGATGCTATGTTGTTTAGTAGTTGACTAAGCTTGCAACAAAAGCAATCCCGGCTTTACTCCAAAAAAGTAAAAATAAAACCAACGATATGCTTTTGTGATTGTCATGAAACACAAATATAAAGCTCAAATGGTAAGGAACAAATTTTTTTGGGAATCTGGCAGCGGAAAGCTGGAAGCTGTTAGCTGATCGCTGTTGGCTGATGGCTTTCTGGGTGGTAGCCTACGGCGAAGACAATGGTGGGAATAGTGTGTTCTTGTTGCGGGTGGTTTATTGTTTGGGGGAGTTTTTTGGGGACGAGTTTTTTGGATCCGCGTTACTGGTTTTTATTTGTACTAGGAGGCAGTCTTAGACCTGATGCTCGCTTCGCTCGTAAGGAGATTGCTTCGCTGCGCTCGCAATGACTTCAATTAGAAAATGCATTACTGATTTGAAATCTGCTTCAAAGGTCATGGCGTGAAAGGCACTACGATTAAAGGCTATTCCGAAATCTGTAGTGAGTCCCTGGGTTTAAACGTCATTGCGAGCGTAGCGAAGCAATCTCCTTACGAGCGAAGTGAGCATCAGGCCTAAGATTGCCGCTTAGTACAAATAAAGACCAGTAAAGCAACACAAAAACTCTTCCCAAAAAACTACTCCCCCAAAAACAATAAACGACCTTCAACAAGAACACAACGTTCCCAACTTTGTCTTCGCCGCAGGCTACCACCCAGAAAAGCCATCAGCCAACAGCTATCAGCCAACAGCTATCAGCTATCAACTCTCAGCTCCCTCACCGCTCATCTCCTCACCGAATCCGCCTCATTCATCCTGATTCTTCTTCCCTTGTATTTTTTTCCGTCAATGGAACGGATCATCTGGTTGGCTGAGCCCTTGTCCACTTCAATCCAGCTGTTCATCTCCTTCATGTCGATCCTTCCGAGAACTTCTTTATTCAAATCACTCAGGTCGAGGATGAACTGAAGAAAGCTGGCCTTGTAAAAACCATCTTTCGAACCCAGGTTCACAAAAAGGCGCGTATAGTTTCCATTGCCTCCAAAGCTGCGGCCCCTGGTATCTTTTCTTTTTTCGCCACCTCTTTCACTAACGCGGCCACGCTCTTCTCTTCTTTCTCGCGCGTTGAGGTCCTCAGCGTTTTCGTAGTATTTAAGAAAACGGTCAAATTCGAGTGCGGCCATTCGTTTCAGCACTTCTTCCTTGGACACATCAGCAAATTTTTCCTGCAGCATTGGCAGATAAGTTTCATAGTCGCCGTGACTGATATCAGCCTGTAATAATTTATCCATGAAATAAAAAAACTGCTTGCGGCAAACATCTTTTCCTGAAGGAATTTCCAGTTTATGAAATGGAACCTGCACCATTCTTTCAATTTGACGCAGCTTGCCGATCTCCCTGCTATGCACGATTGACATGCACACGCCTGTTTTCCCGGCCCTTCCGGTTCTTCCGCTTCGATGTGTGTACACCTCCACATCATCGGGCAATTCAAAGTTGATGACATGGCTGATGCCCTGCACGTCAATGCCCCTTGCTGCAACATCGGTAGCAATGAGAAGCTGCAGGGTTTTCTCTCTGAATTCATCCATCACCTTGTTTCGCTGTTGTTGCGTCAGGTCTCCATGAAGTGCATCAATGTCGTAACCTTCGCGCGTTAGTTTCTCAGAAATTTCCTGGGCATCCGCTTTGGTACGTGTGAAGACGATGGCATACATGCCAGGGTTAAAATCAATCAGACGTTTCAGCGTTTCATAACGGTGTTGCGCAGTCGTTACATAAAACTGGTGGTCTACATTTATGTTCGCCGTATTCTTTTTTCCCACTGTGATCTCGACAGGCTCCTTCATGTATTGCCTGCTTACTTTCCTGATCTCCGGAGGCATGGTGGCACTAAAAAGCCAGGTGGCTTCGCGACGTGGTGTGTTTTGCAAAATAAATTCAATGTCTTCCTGGAAGCCCATATTCAGCATCTCGTCCGCTTCATCCAGTACTACATAGCTGATCTCTTCGAGGTTGATGGCCTTTCTTTCAATGAGGTCAATCAGCCTCCCTGGTGTGGCCACCACAATTTGAACACCTCTTCGTATATCACGGATCTGCATGCTGATGGAAGATCCGCCGTACACGGCTACCACGTGAATTCCGGAAGTATGTTTTTTAAAGAGTTCGATTTCATTAACGATCTGCATACAAAGCTCCCGTGTGGGGCAGATGACCAGTGCCTGTGGAATTTTTTTTCCGTGTTCTATAAGCTGTAAGAGGGGAAGTCCGAAAGCAGCGGTCTTGCCCGTTCCGGTTTGTGCGAGTCCAATGAGGTCTTTTGTTCCGGAGAGCAAGACAGGAATTGCTTTTTCCTGGATGGGTGTAGGTTGGGTGA